>UROX01000048.1 GCA_900549685.1 uncultured Alistipes sp. | reverse complement strand
TGTTTATTATGTTAGGTAACAGCATGCCTTATCCCTTCATGACTCCGCTGATGCAGGAAATCATTGACGCAGCTCCTGAAGCGTTCAAGAACAATTACATGGTGAAGGAATATGTGTCTGTGGCACGTGAAAATATGTCGCATGCTCCCCTTCATTAAAAAGAAAATCGGGTAAGAAATTCTTCCTACCCGATATTTATTTTTTTATTTTCCACTTTTCTTTTCTCCTTTGTATTTTTCCGGCAATCCTTTTTCAATGGCCTGATAGGATTCTTCCATCAGCATGGTCTGGTTGTCTTGTCCTTTTCCTTGTGGATAGATGGGCTGATGGATGGTCAGCTTCAACGGATGCCAGGAGAGCAGTTTGCCCGTGCGCGGCAGAATATCGAAAGAACCGCTGATACTCATCGGTACGACCGGAAGCTGCAACTGGTCAGCCAACAGGAAAGCTCCTTTCTTGAACTCGTTCATGCGACCGGTAAAGGTTCTTCTGCCTTCCGGGAATACTACGAGTGAAGTACCTCCCTGCAAGATTTTTTCTGCCCGTTTGATCGTTTCATACACTTTGCGCGGACTGGATTTGTCTACGAAGATAAAACCGGCCGATTCGCAGGCTTTTCCAACGAAAGGAATGCTGCGCAGGCTTTTCTTCATCATCCATTTAAAGTTTCTTCCCAAGAATCCGTAGATAAGGAATATGTCGAAAGCTCCCTGATGGTTGGCTACGAATACATACGATGTTTTGTGGTCAATGTTTTTGTGTCCTTCCACTTTCACCGGAAGCAGAAACAGAAAACAAGTGAGCTGTGACCAGATTTTTCCCGGGTAATACCCCCAGAAGTGTCCGTTACCCAACCAGCATCCTAACATGGTGGTCAGTGCGGTCAGGATGGTCAACACAAGAAAAATGGGAAGCCCGATACAGATTTGGTAAATGATGTATAAGAATCTCATAAGTGTGATAGATTTTATTGGATTGATTTGTTATTTCCTTTTTTTAATGTGAGGACGGTAATTTCCGGCCAGGCACCTAAGCGCATGGGGAAGAGCACATAGCCTAACCCGATGTTGACATACAGTCCCCGGTCGCCCTCCAGGTACAGTCCTCTGTGTTCCGGATAGATAAACTTGGACACTGAGAAGCCGAACAGACTGATTTGCATGTCGTGGGTATGACCTGACAGGGTAAGCTGTACCGAGGTGTCTGGAAGCACTTTCCGGCGCCAGTGTGTCGGGTCGTGACTTAGCAACACCTTGAACATGCCGTCTGTGCCTTGCAAAGCCTTGGGTAAGTCGCCTCTGTCGGGGAAAGGCGGTTTCCCGCTGTTTTCCACGCCGACTATAGCAATGGAATCCGTACCTTTATATATAATACGATGGTCATTTTGCAGCATGCACCATCCCATACGGTTTTCGCGTGCAATCAGACTGTCTACGTTGGCTAAGCGGGCCTGCTCGTTTTCCCATTTTACGTAGGAGCCATAGTCGTGATTTCCCAAGACGGAATATACCCCGTCGCGGGCTTTCAGTTGGGAGAACACGGGCATAAATTCCAGCAGTTCGTCAGCGCGGCTGTTCACGAGGTCACCGGTGAATACAGCCAAATCGGCATTTTGCCGGTTACAGAGGTCGATGGCTTCCTGAAGTGCCTTTCCGTTCCCTTTCCAGCTTCCGGAATGAATGTCCGACAATTGCAGGATGCGGTATCCGTCGAATGCGTCCGGAAGGTCAGGCGAATAGAAGGTGACTTCTTTCACCTGAAAGTTTTCCTTTCCCTTGATAGCTCCGAACAATACATACCCAAAGGTGAGCAGTGCAGATGCTAAGGCTATCCATCCGTGAGGAACAGGACGTTTCACCAGCCTTCTGAAGAGTTTCAGCAAGATGCTGGTCAGCATGAATACCGTTTTAGGTATGGTTACGCACAGGGCTACAATCAGGTAAGTACCAAAATAGTCATGTAAGGTGTCGTGACCAATCAGGAAGATGACCAGAATAAGCAACAGCAAAACAGTAGGTAGCCAGTAAGCCAGTTTCCACCTCCTGTGGTGCAGGCTGGTCAGATACGTCTTGTATATGTACCAGTCGGGTAGCAGAAACAAGACTAAGAATATCAGTGACACGCGTAGTAGAATCATATTTGTGTACTCATTTTAGGGTTGCAGATTGGCTGCGAGGTATTTTCGCAGTACGTCGGCATCTATCTTCCGGCGGGAAGCATAATCCATGAGTTGCTCCTCATCGATTTTTCCTACCGAGAAGTAGCGTGAAGCCGGATGAGCAAACATCAGTCCGCATACCGAGGCATGAGGCTGCATCATTCCGTTCTCTGTCAGATGTATCCCGATGCGTTTCATGTCAATAAGCTTGTCGAGCAGAAAGCTGACCGATATGTCGGGCAGGGAAGGATAACCCACGGCAGGACGTATGCCCTGATAGTCTTCGTTGAGCAACTGTTTCATGGTCAGCTTTTCGTCCTTGGCGTATCCCCATACCTCTTTGCGTAGGGTTTCGTGTATTTTTTCAGCTGCGGCTTCCGCCAGACGTTCACCCAATGTCTTGATGAGCAAGGACTGGTAGTCGTCATGGCTGAATTCTTCTTCCATGGCCGGATCGATGGTAGTGGCGAATCCTCCTACCGTATCCTTGATGCCGGAAGAAAGGGGACGCACAAAGTCACTCAGGCAGAGAAACGGGTCGTCGGGGCGGACGCGGGTCTGCTGACGGAGCAGAGGAAATAAAGTGCCCTCTAACCACAGGTTGTCGCCCTCTGCATTGGCTTCCATCAGGCGATAAATGGCATAGACCTTGTATTTCCCGTCGATTTTGTTCAGCATGCGTACCGCTTCTTTGTGCAGTTGCATGGCTTCGGCAGCCTTGGCACGTTCAGCTTCAGGAAATGAGGCCAGCCACCCGGCGCGGCAGGCATCACACCCATGAATGTCGGCAATGGCTGCGTAACGAGGCTGAAACCCCCATGCGTGGAAAAAATAAATCCAGTTGATGTATTCAGCCAGGTCGTGTATGTCGTAACGGACGGTCGTGATGTCTGTTTTCATTTGATTTCTTTTAGCGTTCAAACCGAAGAGCTTGTCCACGGTGTGCTTTGTTTACTTTCCCATTCTCGTAAACTGCCGTACCGTTGACAAATGTCTTTTCTACCTGTGCATGGAAAGTGCGGCCTTCCATCGGACTCCATCCGCACTTGCTTTCAATGCAGTCGGTGGTTACGGTCCATTCCTTATGCGGATTCAGCAGAACCAGGTCGGCCTGATAGCCCGGTCGGATAAATCCTCTTTGGCTAATCTGGTAAAGCTGGGCCGGTGCATGACACATTTTCTGTACCAGCTGTTCGATAGACAGGAGGCCTTCGTGTACCAGTTCGTAGATGCTGATCAGTGAGAACTGCAGAGTCGGCATCCCCGATACGGCTTTCAGTGCTCCTCCTTCTTTTTCACTCAACAGGTGGGGGGCATGGTCGGTAGCAATAACGTCAATCAGGTTGGTAGTCAGAGCCTTTCTCAGCGCATCACGGTCGGCCTTTGTCTTGATGCTGGGGTTACACTTGATGCGTGCCCCGAATTGCGCATAGTCTTCATCACAGAACATGAGGTGCGATACGCAGGCTTCTGCCGTAATTTTCTTTTCGTGGAGCGGGCGGTCTTCTAACAGACCTAACTCGCGTGCCGTACTGATATGCAGGATGTGCAGACGGGCACCCGTTTCCTTTGCCAATTGTACGGCCAGTGCCGAAGAATGGTAGCAGGCTTCCTCACTACGTATCAGCGGATGGAAAGAAATGTCCAGGTCTTCGCCATACTGCTGCTTGAAGCGTTCGGTATTTTCGCGGATAATCTGCTGGTCCTCACAATGGGTGGCAATCAGCATGCCCGCTTCGGAGAATATCTTTTTCAAGGCTTCCATGCGGTCTACCAGCATGTTTCCGGTGCTGGCTCCCATGAACAGTGTTACACCGCATACGTGTGTCTTGTCCAGTGCCTTCAGCTGGTCGGCATTGTTGTTTGTGGCTCCGAAATAGAAAGAATAATTGACAATACATTTGGTAGCCGCATCCTTAAACTTGTTTTCCAGTGCCTCCAGGGTTGTGGTCTGCGGGTTACAGTTGGGCATGTCCATGAACGAGGTGACGCCTCCCGCCGCCGCCGCAACCGACTCGCTGCGGATGTCGGCCTTGTAGGTCAGGCCCGGTTCGCGGAAATGCACCTGGTCGTCGATCGCGCCGGGCAGGACCCATTGGCCCCGTGCGTCGATTTCCGTACCGTCGAACCGTTCGTGGGGGTAGGGACCCCGTCCGACCGTTTCGATGCGGTCGCCCGAGATGATCACGTATCCTTCGAACCGTTCTCCTTCGTTGATGAGCGTTCCGCCCCGGATCAGCAGCCGTTCCATGTTACTGTGCTTTGCGGGCGCGGATCGAACGGAAACGGAGCTTCATGACGCCGAAGAAGGCCTCGCGGAAGATGCCGCCGCTCATTTTCGAGGCGCCGAGCGTCCGTTCGGTGAATACGATGGGCACTTCCTCGATCCGGAAACCCAGTTTCCATGCCGTGTATTTCATTTCGATCTGGAAGCCGTAGCCTTTCATCTGTACGGCATCGAGGTCCATTTTGCGGAGCAGGTCGGCGCTGTAACAGACGAATCCCGCCGTCGCGTCGCGTACCGGCATGCCCGTCACGAGACGCACGTAGGCCGATGCGTAATAGGACATCAGCACACGCTTCATCGGCCAGTTCACGACATTTACGCCCGTCACGTAGCGCGACCCGATCACCAGATCGGCGCCCGCTTCGGCCGCCTGTGCGAGGCGTACCAGGTCGTCGGGGTTGTGCGAGAAGTCGCAGTCCATTTCGAAAACGTGGTCGTATCCCTGTTCGAGCGCCCAGCGGAACCCGGCGAGATAGGCGGTGCCGAGGCCCAACTTGCCCGAACGCTCGATGAGATGGAGCCTTCCGGGATGGTCGTTCTGTCTCTTTTTTACGATGTCCGCCGTGCCGTCGGGCGACCCGTCGTCGATAATCAGCAGGTCGAACGGTTCGCTCAACGAGAAGACTTTCTCGATCATCGCGTCGATGTTGTCGATCTCGTTGTAGGTCGGGATAATCACCAGATTCCTCATAAGTCGTGTCTGTTTATTGAACAAAAATAGTAATTTTGGCGGACAATGGCGCTTATCCGTTAAAAATTATGCCTTTCGATCTTTCGTTGGTTCTGACGCCCCGCGAGGCATCCGATCCCGCTCTCTATATTCCCCGGATCGCCCGACAGCTTTCCGTCTCCGAGTCGCGCATCGCGCTGGTGCGCACCGTGCGTCGTTCCATCGACGCCCGCAGCCGGCAGATCCGCGTCAATCTCGGCGTGCAGGTCTATGTGGACGGCGAGCAGACGCCCGAACCGGTCCGGTTCGACTATCCGGACGTGACGGGCCGTACGCCGGTCGTCGTCGTGGGGGCGGGACCGGCGGGACTTTTCGCAGCGCTCCGGCTCATCGAACGCGGCTTGCGGCCCATTGTGCTCGAACGCGGGCGCGACGTGTCGTCCCGCAAACGGGACATCGCCCGCATCAACCGCAACGGCGAGGTCGATCCCGATTCGAACTACGCCTTCGGCGAAGGCGGTGCGGGAACCTATTCCGACGGCAAACTGTTCACCCGCTCCAAGAAACGGGGCGACTACCGCAAGGCGCTCGAGGTGTTCCGTTTCCACGGAGCCGACGAGTCGATTCTTTACGACGCACATCCGCATATCGGTACGGACCGGCTGCCCCGCATCATCGCAGCCATGCGGCAGACGATTCTCGCCGCGGGCGGAGAGGTGCACTTCGGGGCGAAAGCCACGCGGCTCGAGATCCGGGAGAACCGTATCGCAGGCGTGTGGCTGGGCGATACGCTCGTCGAGGGGGCCGCGGTGGTGCTGGCCACGGGCCATTCGGCCCGCGACGTTTACCGCATGCTCCACGACGGCGGCGTGCGGATCGAGGCCAAGGCTTTCGCGATGGGGGTGCGTGTCGAACATCCCCAGCGGCTCATCGACTCGGCGCAGTACCATCTGCCCGAACGGGGCGAGTATCTGCCTGCGGCCTCCTATTCGCTGGTGAGCCAGATCGGCGGGCGGGGCGTCTATTCGTTCTGTATGTGTCCGGGCGGGTTCATCGTGCCGGCCATGACGCGTTCGGGCGAGTCGGTCGTGAACGGCATGTCGCCTTCGGGCCGCAATTCGGTCTATGCCAATTCGGGTATCGTCACCGAGGTGAGGCTTTCCGATTTCGAGTTCCTGCGTGAGCGGCACGGTGCGTTGGCCGGACTGTGTTTCCAGGAGCGGCTCGAAGAAGCGGCTTACGCTCAGGTGGCCGACCGGCAGGTGGCGCCGGCGCAGCGTCTGGCCGATTTCGTCGCCGGGCGTCGTTCCCGCACGCTGCCTGCTTGTTCGTATGTGCCCGGCGTGTCGTCTTCGGAACTGCACCGCTGGCTGCCCGGATTCATCTCCGATTCGCTGAGAGGCGGTTTCGCGTCGTTCGGGAAAAAGTTGCGCGGATTCGTCACCAACGAGGCGCTCGTCGTGGGCGTGGAGTCGCGTACCTCGTCGCCTGTCCGCATTCCGCGCGATCCCGAAACGTTGATGCACACCTGTGTCGAGGGACTGTTCCCCTGCGGCGAGGGAGCCGGTTATGCAGGCGGTATCGTTTCGGCCGCCATCGACGGCGAGCGTTGCGCCGACCGTGCGGCCGATTATCTGGGCCGATAACGGACCGATGCCGACGGGCACTTCCGGAAAGTGTAGCCTGTGCCCGTCGGGCGACTGTGGCGGCAGAGCTTCTGTCCCGTTCCATTGCTGGACGTCGCTGCCGGACAGGACTGTCCGGTTGTCGGAGGGGCGTTTGCCCGTCGGGATATGTACGGCCGTGCCGTCGGTCGCTTGCGGCGTTTCGTCGCACGTCTTTTTTCTCCTCTCGTTCGTTTTTCTATAAGTTTTCCCTCAGCGGAGACCGTGCGGATGGATGTCTGTTTCGCGAGTGCCTGCTTCGGTCGTCGGTCCGTACGGACTCTTTCGGAAGCGGAATGCGTCGCGTCTTTTTTTCTTATTGCGTATGTCGGACGAAGATTTTGCTCCCGGTATTCGTTTCGGGTTTCCGTTCGTGCGCAGGGATCGGGGACACGGCGGAAGACGGTCCGCCCGGTGCGTTTGGCTTTTCGGAACGAAAGCGACTTTCGAGGAAGACCCCGGGAGCGTGCCGTCGCGAAAATGGCTTATCGGGGGCGAAACTATGAAAAAACGGATCGATGAAAAAGAATCCGGCAGGGGTAGCGGAAATGTTTCCGTTGCCCCTGCCGGATTCGGCATTCTTCCGTAGCTCGACCGCTTCGGGAGGAACGGTGGCTCATTCCTGCGATACGGGCGGCTTCCTGTCGGCAGGAGCTTGTCGGGGACGGTTTTGCGTTCCCGACGCGAGTCGTAGCTGCGTCCGGGAGGCCGGTTCACGCACGAGGGCTTGATGTCCGTCCCGTCGTCGTGCCACCGCCTTTCCTGCGGAATGTACTAAAGCGGATATTCGTCGTAAGCGTACAGTTGGGTGGAGAGGTAACGCTCTCCGGTGTCGGGCAGCAGCACGACGATTCTTTTGCCTTCGTTTTCCGGCCTGCGGGCCAGCAGGGTCGCCGCCCGGAGCGCCGCTCCCGACGAGATGCCTACCAGCAGACCTTCGCACTGTGCCGCTTCGCGTCCGGTCCGGATGGCATCGTCGCCCGGAATGGCGATCACTTCGTCCACGACGCTCGGGTCATAGGTCGCGGGCACGAATCCGGCTCCGATACCTTGTATCTTGTGGGGACCGGGGACGCCGCCCGACAGCACGGGCGATTCGGCCGGTTCGACGGCGACGATGCGTATCGACGGATCGAGTTCCTTGAGGCGTGCGCCCGTTCCGCTGACCGTTCCGCCCGTGCCGACGCCTGCGACGAAGAAGTCGATGCGTCCGTCCGTGTCGGCCCATATTTCTTCGGCGGTCGTCCGTCGGTGAACGGCGGGGTTGGCCGGATTCTCGAACTGCCGGAGGATGACGGCTCCGTCCGGATTCGCGTTCCGCAGGGCCTCGGCTTCGGCGATGGCGCCTTTCATGCCGTCCGCTCCGGGCGTGAGCACAATACGTGCGCCGAGCGCCGCGAGCAGCTTGCGCCGTTCGACGCTCATCGTCTCGGGCATCGTGAGCGTCAGCCGGTAACCTTTGGCTGCCGATACGAGGGCGAGGCCCACGCCCGTGTTTCCGCTGGTAGGTTCGATGATCTCCATTCCTTCGCGCAGCGTTCCGGCTTTTTCGGCCTCTTCGATCATGGCCAGTGCGATGCGGTCCTTGACGCTGCCTCCCGGATTGAAATATTCCAGCTTGGCGACGATTTCGGCCTTCAGACCGTGTTTGCGATTGTAATGCGAAAGCTCCAGCAGCGGCGTATGGCCGATGAGTTCCGTCAGTTGTCTTGAGATTTTAGCCATATTCGTATCGTTTTATCGGGTTCTTCTCGGCGGATCAGTGTTTCGGGGCGAACAGCCATTTGAGCATTTGCAACAGAATCAGTACCGAAGCGGCGATCAGAATGAAATGCCCGTAGGCGTTCTCCCTGTCGAACACGATCAGTATCGTCGATCCGATGAACAGTCCGGTAAGGATCAGCACATAGGCGATGCGCATACTGATCGACTTGATCGTTCTGACGAACATCGTGTTGTCGTCGAGCCGGATATCGTGTTTGATTTTTCCTTCTTTGAGTTTGTAGAGGATTTCTCCTGCGTCGCCCGGGAAACTCCGGATGAAATCGACGTATCCGGCTAGCGTATCGTAAAGTGCTCCCGCGATTTTTTTCGGAGAGTATTTTTCCCGTATGATTTCCTTGGCGTAAGGGAGGATGATCGGAGCGAGCGACAAACCGGGGTCGAGCGTCGCCGCGAATTTCTGGAGCGTGGCCAGCGCCTTGATGAGCATGAAGATGCCGGAGGGTATCTGCAACTTGTATTTGACGATGATATCCACGCAGTTCTGCATGGCCGATGCGAAATCGACCGCCTCGATCGGCATGCCGACGTATTGCATCGTCAATTGGTGGATTTCGAATTTCAGTTCTTCTTCGTGTTCGAAGAATTTTTTGCCGCACAGCGTGATGAGCGCCTTTGTGATCAGGTCGCTGTCGTGCCGGGCGAATCCGATGGAGAAATCGGCCAGAAAGTTCAGGTCTCTCGGCGTGAGGGCGCCTACCATGCCGAAGTCGATCAGCGCGATGACGTTGCCTTCTTGAACGAAGATATTGCCGGGATGCGGATCGGCATGGAAAAAGCCGTGACGCAGAATCATTTTTACCAGCGCGTTGGCGCCATTGACGGCGATGGTATGGGTATCCAGTCCGGCGGCCAGCAGAGCGGCGGGATCGTCGGGCGATATTCCCTCTATTTTTTCCAGAATCAGCAGCCTTTTGGTGCAATAGCGGGAGTGGACTTCCGGAATATGCACCGTCGGATCGTCACGGAATATGGTTCTGAACCGGGCGATGTTGGATGCTTCGAGCGTGTAGTCCAGTTCCTTGAGTATCGTGGCTGAAAATTCATCGATCAAACCCGTGACGTTGATTGCGGCCAATTCGGGATAGTGTTTGACGAAACTGCGGGCGAGGTGTTTGAGCAGATAGATATCGAGCTTGATCTTATTTTCGATATAAGGTCGTTGGATTTTGACGATCACTTTTTGGCCCGAATGCAGCGTCCCCCGATAGACCTGACCGATCGAAGCCGCTGCCAGCGGCGTGTGGTCGAATTCTACGAATACGTCGTCGATCGGAGCGCCGAGTTCTTTCTCGATCAATCCCAGTGCATAGGCATTGTCGAAAGGCAAGGCTTTGGATTGTAGTTTTTTGAGTTCTCCGCGAAATTTTTCGGATACCATGTCCGGCCGGTCTGCCAGAATCTGTCCGAATTTGACGAACGTAGGACCGAGTTCCTCGATCGTCATGCGGATTCTTTCGGGGGTGGAGTATACGGTTCGGTGCGTTCTCCTGCGGTGTCTGCGACGCCAGGGCGTACGGGAGAACAGTTCGACCATCGAGTGCTTGAACAGAATGCCTGCGATCTGGAGCGCCCGAACGAGTTGCAGGTAAGAAACGTAGAGGTCGAAGATTCTCATGACGCTTTTTCGTTGAGGGTTTCGCGGATTTCATCGAGCGTTCGTTGGAGCCGGTCGATTTTTTCGATCAGCGCCTCTTCGTCGCGGTGTTCTGTCTTTCGGGTGCCCGATGCGTCGGAGAATAACTGACGGAGCTGCAGTTCGTCCCTGAACGCTTCGATGGCGGAAAAAAGGCTGCGGGCTATGCGGTCTCCGTAACGGGGATCGGTCGTCGTTTTTTCGGAAATGACTTTCGATATTTTTTCGACGAAAGTCTCCTTGTCGGCGAGTCCTGCGGCCAGCGCAAGGCGCAGCAGTCTGTAATAAGAGTCTTTCATAACGGATATGTCGGTCGCTGCAATATTACGGAATTGTCGGCTGTCTTGCAAGATGTCTGCCATTTCCGTATTCGCTTTCCGATGGGAATCCGGCCCGTTTTTCTTTTGCGGGGGATTCGGTGCGGGTTCGTTCGTATCGGACGCGGATGTTTTCGAACGGGCTGCGTCAGGGGCGGAAATTGCCGGGGAAAATCTCTTTTTGCCGGTTTCCGGCCGACCTGTTTTCGATGCTCCGACTGCCGGAGCATCGAAAACAGGTCGGATAACAATAACGAACGAGCCTCTGCCATGGCAGAGGCTCGTTACGAATATTGGCGTTCCCGTATCCGACTACGACAGCGGAATGATGGAAACGTACGATTTGTCTTTGCCTTTTTTCTTGAACGAAACGGTTCCGTCTACAAGGGCGAAGAGCGTGTGGTCTTTACCCATGCCTACGTTTTCGCCCGGATTGTGAACGGTTCCCCGCTGACGGACCAGAATATTGCCGGCTTTGGCAACCTGACCGCCGAAAAGTTTCACACCGAGTCGTTTACTTTCGGATTCACGGCCGTTCTTGGAGCTACCTACCCCTTTCTTATGTGCCATTTCTCTGTCGTTTTAAACGTTAAGCTTTGATTTCTTCGATTTCGATCTGAGTCAGGTACTGACGGTGTCCGTTCTTGACCTGATAGCCTTTTCTTCTCTTTTTCTTGAAGACGATCACTTTGTCGTCCTTGAGGTGTTTGAGAATTTTGGCGCTCACTACGGCCCCTTCCACTACAGGTGTGCCGACTTTAACCTGACCGTCGTTGTCTGTAAGCAGGATTTTGTCGAAGCTCAGCGAAGAACCTTCCTCTCCGCTAAGACGGTGTACATAGAGCTTGCGACCTTTTTCAGCTTTGAACTGCTGACCTGCGATTTCTACGATTGCGTACATTAATAAATCGAATTATTGTGTTGCAAATTGAGTGACAAAGATACGAATCTTTTGCAAAGATACAAAGCCGCGTCGTTTTTTCTCCGAAAAACGCATTTTCTCCGGCAACGGCGGGACCGAACTGTCGGGCCGGCGGTGTCCGGACGGAGAAAAACGGGGCGTCGGACATGGAACGTGTTCGGGTACGGCGTAATTTTTGAGAATCCGTTACCGCCGTCTCGTCCGGGGCGATTTGACAAACTCGGAATAAAGGTGTATATTTAAACCGGATTTCGAGCGTTAAAAAGATTATGTATATCGTCAATACTTCGTTTTCGGTCGATCCCCGCGTCCACGCCCGCTGGCTGGAGACGCTGCGCGGAGGGTATATCCCTTCGCTGCGGTTGCGGGGGCTGCAGAGCATCGTTTTGACACGGGTGCTGTCGGAGCGGGCCGAGGATCATTTTACCTATTCGCTGCAGGTCGGACTGGAAGATATGGCGGCCTACCGAATCTATGTCGAGGAGATATTTCCCGAGTATGCCGGGATGGCTCGCAAGGCGTTCGGCGACCGGGTGCTGTGGTTTAATTCTTTGTTGAAACGTGTGGAAGTACAATAACGAAATGGGGAATGTGTGTGCGGGAGCGATCCGTGGGTTGATCTGTTTGGCGGGAGGTCTGCTCCTGTCGGCGGGAAGTCTGCAGGCGCAGTATAAAACGAAAACCGATGTGCTCAAGGGCGAGAGATGGTGGGGCGTGTTTATGACCGGCGAACAGATGATGCCGCTCGAGGCGCCCTTTCCGGAGATCGATCTTTCCTCTTGGGTGAAAAGCAATACGACGCCTTTTCTGGTGTCGAGCCGCGGCCGTTATATCTGGAGCCGGGCGCCTTTCCGTATCGAATACACGGGAACGAGTTTTCTGATCGACTCTCCGGTGGAGGAGGTCGAGGCCAAGACCGGCGGCAAGACGCTCCGCGAGGCGTATCTGGTGTGCTGTCACCGCAATTTTCCTCCGACGGAGGGTGTGATGCCGTCGCCGCAGTTTTTCACCGCTCCCGTTTACGACATGGCGACCGAAGTCCCCTTCGGCGCCACGGCCGACCAGATCCGCTCCTATGCCGCGCGTCTGATTGAGAGCGGCTATCCGGCCGGTACGCTCATCGTGCCTCCGGGGTGGCAGTCCACCATCGGCAGTTTCACACCGGATGCGACGTTGTACGGCGATGTCGCTGCTCTGGCCGACGAACTGCATACGAAAGGATTCCGGCTGCTGTTTTCCGTCACGCCTTTCGTCAGCGGCGACGGGCCTATCTTCCGTACCTATCGCGACAGCGGCGCGTTCGTCCGCATGTCGGACGGTCGGGTGGCCATCGCCGAATGGCTGGGAGGATACAGCGCTTTTTACGATGTGACCTGCGAAGAGGTATACGATATCATTCACAAACGGCTGGAAACGCTCCGGGACAGTTGCCGGATCGACGGCTTCGTGTTCGATTGCGAAGGGGCGTTGCCCTATATCCGCTTTTCGCGCGACGGTGCTGCCGAGTACCTCAACAAATGGAGCGAACTGGGACGCGGTATCGATTACAGCCTCTATACGATCAGCCGGGGAAGCGGATTCACTCCCTATGTCCACAGCTTGCAGATGGAAAATCGGCTGGACTGGGATTTCTTGTCTCATGCGATCGCCAATCTGATGACGGCCAATCTGCTCGGCTATCCTTATAGTACGGTGTGTATCGATCCGGTGCGGGCGGATTCGACCGCCTGCGATCCGAAACTGTTGTCGCGTTACATGCAGTTGGCCTCGGTACTTCCGGTGGCGATGGTCGATGTGGCTCCCTGGCGTATCGCCGATGCCGAATCGGCCGCACGATGCAAGGCGGCATTCGCCGAACGGGAGAAGCTGGGGGCCTATTACGAGCAACTGGCACGCGAGACGTCCCGCACGGCCGAACCGCTGGTCCGGCACATGGAGTACGAGTTTCCCCGCAACGGGTTCGCCGATTGCGACGACCAGTTTATGATCGGTTCGCGCTATCTGGTGGCTCCTCTTCTGGGACCGGGCGACAGCCGGACGGTACGTTTCCCCCGGGGAGTGTGGGTCGGACGCTCCGGCGAGCGGTTCAAGGGACCTCTCGTGACGACGGTCTCGTCGCGTAACGGCGAACCGTTGATTTTCGAGTCGGCCAAATAGACGAAACCCTACTTTACCTAAAACCATAGTGCCATGCTGAACAAGGAGCAAACCGATTTTCTGCTTATCAATGCCTGCAACGCGGCTATCCGCGCCGGGGCTTGCATCCTCGATGTCTACACCGGAGATGCCGCGCTCGATTTCGATCTCAAGAGCGATCATACGCCCATCACCGTAGCGGACCGCGAGTCGCACGAACTGATCAAGCAGTACCTCAGCCGCACCCGCATTCCGCTGTTGAGCGAGGAAGGTCGCGATTTGCTGTACGAGGAGCGTCGCAATTGGGATCTTTTCTGGATGGTCGATCCGCTGGACGGAACCAAGGAGTTTCTCAAAGGCAATGGCGAGTTTACGGTGAACATCGCCCTGATGTGCGATAACGAACCCGTTATGGGTGTGGTTTACGTACCTTACATCCATAAATTCTATTTCGCCCTCAAGGGCAAAGGCGCCTATCTGAAGACGGACGTGCAGCCCGACCGGGAGGCCGATTTCGACCTGACGCAAATATGGAGCGATGCCGTGCGTCTGCCGTTGCGTGAGAGGGGTAACGATCCGATCCGCATCGCTGTGAGCCGGTCGCACAATACGCCCGAAACTTTCGAGCACGTGGAGCGCATCCGCTCGGTGCATTCCGGAGCCGAGATCGTCGAGCAGGGCAGCTCCTACAAGTTCTGCTTGTTGGCCGAGGCCGAAGTCGAGGTCTATGTCCGTACGTCAGACACCTACGAGTGGGATACGGCGGCCGGCGAGGTGATTCTCTCCGAGTCCGGCGGTTCGGTCGAATCGCTTCGGGACGGCAGCGGCATCCAGTACAATAAGATTTCGCTTCACAATCCGCATTTCATTTGCCGCAGTAAATATTTTCGTTGAATTCCGTCGGCGGTGCCGCGTTCGTCCGTTCCGTGAATGCAGCTTCATTATGCTGCGCCGGGCGCCTGACCTCGAAACAGGGAGGGTGCGGAGCGCTGTTTCGGTCCTTTCGTGTCGGACCGGGGCGGCGAGCCGAACGTTTTCGTGCCGAGGAGGTCGGTTGCGGCACTCCGAAAGCGAACGGAACGACGGCGGATGGGGCCTGCGGTAATGTCGGGCGGCGTTTCCGTGTCATCGGATGGGAACGGGAATTTTTCGTGTATCGGAATCGTCTTCGGTATCGGATACGATACGGAAAAAAAACAGTATCTTTGCTATCGTAATCATATTAGGAAGAAAAGTTATGGATGTAAAGAAAAGAGTCGCGCTGGTCGCACACGACAACATGAAGCGCGATTTGGCGGAATGGGTAGACTGGAACTGGGAAGTGTTGCTGAAACATCATCTCATCTGTACGGGTACGACCGGCAAGATGGTCGAAAAGACCTTGAAAGATCGTCGGGGCAGCGATCTGTCC
>UROX01000047.1 GCA_900549685.1 uncultured Alistipes sp. | reverse complement strand
ATTTTGCCGAAAAGCTCAAATGCAAAAAAGCCTCCGACCATTTGAGGTCGGAGGCTTCATTCACTTCGTCTGTCGGAAGTTTTACATGTCAGCCGTCGGGGCCACACCGTACGTTTCCTTATAAATCTTCGAGAAGTGCGACAGATTTTTGAATCCCACTTCATAGCATATGTCCGATACTTTGCGCCCCCCTTTCCGGATTTGCTCGTGCGCAGCATCGAGGCGACGACGTATCAGCCACTTTTGCGGCGTCAGGTCGCTTACCTTGGCGAAATCCCGCTTGAACGTAGCCAGCGAGCGCCCCGTATAATAGGCGATCTCCTGCATCGAGAGTTCGTTTCTGTAATTCTTCTCCATAAACTCCATGATGTCGATTTTCCACGGATCGGCGAAATCGAACAGCGAGGCATAGAGGCGCTCGTCCGTATGCAGAATCGCATATACTCCTTCCGTCATTTTCAATCTCAGGACCTCTTCGGACGGCTGTATGCCCGCATCGAAATAGGGAATGACAGACTCGAACAGACTGCGCAAATCGGGACGGTTCGAAGGCAGTACGCACAGGCTCGACCGGTCGCGCCGCACATCCTTAGGCAGTTCACGGCGATCTATCGTCCGGTAGAACTCCCGCAAAAACTCGCGAGAAAATTTCAGCACGATGGAGCGGTAAGGTTTCCCCTCATCGACTCGTTTCTGCAACCACATTCGGTTGTCGCGCCGCATGAAGGCGCAGTCGCCCGGACGCAGCACCGTCCTGCGTCCCCGTTCGGTAATCTCCAGTTCTCCCGAATAGATATAGATGAGCGTATGTTCGCGGTTGCAATGCGCGCATCCCCGGTCGTCGATAAAATAACTCGCAATAAAAACATTCGAGCAGTCGAAAACATCCGGTCGTTCCATAATCGTCCTCTATCGAGCCATAAAAATACGGACTTTTTTCGCGCACAGCTTTGTTTCAAAGCTCAAATTCGATAGCACGGCCGATTCTATCGACCGATATGCGCTGCGAAATTACCGTTTTTTGCACGGAGCCATCGACAACGTGGCACCGAACACTTTACAATTCGCCCGTTCATCGTCCGTTCTCAGGCGGACCCTCTATCGAACATACGAAAAACGCACGACCCGGAAGTCGTGCGTTCTTCTTACCATAAAGTCTTGCCCCTGAGGACCGATTTTCCCCGGGAGGGACCTTACCGGATGCTCATGGCCTTGTGTTCGAGGTTCAGCACATTGCCGATCTCGAGGAACGAAGCACCTTTGGACGCACCGAAACTGCCGCCCACGACGACGATCAGGTCTTCCTTCGAGAGCCACTTGCGGTCTTCGAGATAGTACAGAATGTTGAGCAGGAAACTTTCGTGGTTGATGGCCGGTTCGCAATAGATGGCATGGATGCCGTAGGAAAGGGCCAGCTGGCGCATCACGCTGCGGCGGTAACACACGGCATAGACCGGTTTCTGTCCGCGGAAAGCGGCCAGATAACGCCCCGTCCGTCCCGACAGCGTGTCGATCACGATGGCTTTGACCGGCAGGTTGATGCAGGCCCGGACGGCCGAACGCGACAACTGCGCCGTGATTTCGTTGTTGATGCGCACCAGATTCAGGTCGAGGTTGGGTCCGTTGTTCACTTCGTCGTTCTCGATCTCGCGGGCGACGCGTGCCATCGTGGCCACCGCCTCCACCGGATACTGTCCGTTGGCGGTCTCTCCGCTCAACATCACCGCATCGACCCGCTGGTAAATGGCATTGGCCACATCGCTGATCTCGGCCCTCGTGGGACGGGGGTGGGAGATCATCGTGTGCAACATCTGCGTGGCGATAATGACCGGTTTCTTGCTCTCGATACACTTATTGACCAGCAGACGCTGCGTGACGGGAATTCTTTCGGCAGGAATCTCCACGCCCAGATCGCCTCGGGCCACCATGATGCCGTAGGTCACATCCAGAATCTCGTCGATGTTGTCGATCCCTTCCCGGTTCTCGATCTTGGAAATGACTTTGATCGAACTGTTCCGCTCCTCGAGGATTCTCTTCACGGCCAGCACATCGTCTTTCTTGCGCACGAAAGAGTGGGCGATGAAATCGATGTCCATATCGATCGCCCACCGGATGAACGTATGATCGCGGGGCGTGATGGACGGCAGGTCGATGGGTACGCCGGGGATATTGACACTCTTGCGGGCCTTGATGACCCCGCCGCTCTGCGCTTCGCACAGCAGCTCGCCGTCTTTCTTGCTCACGACCCGAAGTTCCAGCTCTCCGTCGTCGATCAGGATGGACGCTCCCTCGGGAACGGCGTCGTAGACACAGGCGTCGTTCAGGTAGATCGTCCCGTCGTCCGAAAGCAGATCTTCGGAGGTACCCCGCATACGGACCTTGTCGCCGGCAGCCACAGGAACGCCCTCCTCGAAAGCAGGCTTCATCCCCGTAACCCGTATCTCGGGACCTTTCGTATCGATGATAATGGCGATATTTTCGGAAACCTTCCGCACGTTGTCCACGATTTTCGTAGCGCCTTCGGGCGTGAGGTGAGCCGAGTTGATACGCACGGCGTTCATGCCGGCCTCGTACAGTGCCCGGATGAATTCGACTTCGCAGCGGCGATCCGAAACGGTCGCGATGATCTTCGTTTTTTTATCCATATATGATTTCGTTATTTGCCGGATCGGGAAACAGAAACTATTTCAGAAGGCCGAGTACGCCCAGCCGATAGGAATCGAGACCGAATCCCATGACCGATCCCTTGCATTTGGGCGCGATGAGCGACACGTGGCGGTAAGACTCGCGGGCCAGTATGCACGAAATATGCACCTCGACGACCGGGACGGAAATCCCCCCGATGGCGTCGGCGATGGCAATCGACGTATGCGTATAGGCGCCGGCATTGAGGACGACACCGTCCGAGTCGTGTTGCGCGGCATGCAGACGATCGACGATCTCCCCTTCGATATTGGACTGGAAATAATCCAGCGTCACGTCCGGGAAACGTCCGCGCAGCTCTTCAAGGTAGGATTCGAACGTACGTTCGCCGTAGATGCCTTTTTCCCGCTGTCCCAGCAGGTTCAGATTGGGCCCGTTTATAATCAGGATCTTCATCGGAAATTTCTGTTTTTCTGGTTTTAGACCGTTTTCACTTTACGCGCAAAAATACATCAGCGAATCGAATATTTCGCATATTTTTGCATAATTTAACAAATCTCGGACACAGACATGCTGCTTTCACAACTGGGCGAGTTCGGTCTGATCGACCTCATCCGCAAACGCTTTTCGGACATTTCCACCGGTCGCATGCAGGGCATCGGAGACGACTGCGCCGTCATTCCCTGCGACGGGAAACACTCGCTGGTCGTCACGGCCGACATGTCGGTCGAGGACATCCACTTCCTGCGAGACGCCGCGTCGCCTTACCTTCTGGGACGCAAAACCCTTGCCACGAATCTGAGCGACGTCGCCGCCATGGGAGCCGCTCCCGTAGCCACGTTTCTCTCGATCGCGCTGCCCCGTGACATCTCCGCACCGTGGGCCGAAGCGTTCGTCGAAGGCTACCATAGCCTGTCGGCCGAATTCGGCGTGCCGCTGCTCGGCGGCGACACGACCTCTTCGCCCGACAAAATCGTCGTCAGCATCACGGCCGTGGGACGGGCCGCAGACGACACGATCAAATACCGACACACGGCCCGGCCCGGCGACCGGATTTTCGTCACCGGCACGCTGGGCGATTCGGCCCGCGGTCTGCTCGACATCCGGCAGGGCAGGACGGACACGGAATTCGCCGCAATCCACCACGATCCCGTTCCCCGCGTCCGGGAAGGCCGGTGGCTGGGCCTGCGGCCCGAGGTCCACGCCATGATGGATCTGTCCGACGGGCTGGCCTCGGACCTCGTACACATTCTCGAGGCCTCGGACGTCGCGGCCGAAATCGAGTTGGAAAACATACCCACCCGCACGTCGGTCGAACTGGCCGTTACCGGCGGGGAAGACTACGAGCTGCTGCTGACCGCCGAAGGCGACGCGGCCGACGGGCTGGTCCGCGCATACGGGGAACAGTTCGGCGTTCCTCTCCGCGAAATCGGCCGCATCGCGAGCGGATCGCCCGCCATACACTGGAAACGGCAGGGGCAGGAAATCGCTCCCGATTGGCACGGATTCCGCCACTTCTGACCCCGGCTGCGGACAAGCGCCCGATCTTTGTACGGACATTCGGACTGCGATTATATCAATGTTTTCGCATCGGTCGCTGCCGCTCGACTCTCCGGACAGTCACCCGAAGCCCTTTCCGAAGCGGAACCGATTCGAACGACAGCGACAGAATAGGAAAACGCCACCGCAGATTCCGGCGCTTCGGAAGCACGTAACGTGTCTCCACATTATCAAAACACAGGCGCTTCGGGACACGACTTCCCGATTCGCCCCTCTGCCGGCGACGGCCTGCGTATTCTCCCGCCGGGCCGGAGAACATTTGCACCGAAGGCCCTCGCAATGCGACAAAGTTTTTCTATCTTCGCAATATGAAAGAATTCAGAAAAGTCCTTTCGATAGCCGGCTCCGACAGCGGAGGCGGGGCCGGCATACAGGCCGACCTGAAGACCGCGTCGGCCTGCGGATGTTATGCGATGACGGCCATCACGGCCGTTACGGTCCAGAACACGAAAGGGGTATCGGGCGTCCACATCGTCCCGCCCCGTATCGTCGGTGCGCAGATCGAAGCCGTGCTCGACGACATGGGGGCCGATGCCGTCAAACTGGGCATGCTGCCCACCGAAGCCTGCATCGAGGAAGTCGCGCGACAGCTCGGAAAATATCGCACGGTGCCGGTCGTCGCCGATCCCGTGATGGTGGCCACCTCCGGCGACCGGCTCATCGACGAAGCGGCGGCACGGGCCATTCTGCGCCTCATTTTTCCGCTGGCCGCTCTGGTCACGCCCAATATTCCCGAGGCCGAATTCATCACAGGGATGACCATCGCGTCCGAAGCCGACTTTCCCGAAGCCGCCGCACGGATCCGGAATTTGGGAGCACGCGCCGTTCTGCTCAAGGCCGGCCACTTCTCGGGTCCCCGTCTGAGCGAACACCTGTTCACCAACGAAGGATGTACGACCTTCTGCTACGAACGGATCGACACCCCCAACACGCACGGGACGGGATGTACGCTTTCGTCGGCCATAGCATCTTTCCTGGCGTTGGGGCACGCATTGCCCGAAGCCGTACAGCGAGCCGAAGACTACGTGCACGGCGCGATTCTCGGCGGACGGGAATACCGCCTCGGACAGGGACACGGTCCGGTGCATCATTTCTACGGTTTCGACACCCCCGCCGATTAACCCCATACAACGGACACGGACATGAACGCGTTAGGTAAATTTCTCAACGACAGACGACTGTGGGTCATCACCGTAGCCGTGTTCGTACTGATCGTCGCCGTGTTCGACAAAAACAACCTGATCGAGGCCTGGCGGCTCAAACAAAAAATCAACGAACTCGAAGCCCAGAAAGAGTATTACCAGCAGAAAATCACCGAGGACAGTACGATTCTCGAAAACCTCCGCGACGACGATTATCTGGAACGGTACGCCCGCGAACATTATCTGATGAAACGCAAGGACGAAACGATTTATCTGTTACGATAACCGCGCTTACGTCCCGGTCTTGTCTCCGCTTGCCCAGCGTCCGCGCGACAGCTATGCGGATACGGAATCCCGGTCATCCGCAGCCGCAAATCATCACGGGACCGCCTCCGGCCGAAATCTGCGCTGTACCATAAACCCGTCTCCGCCTTCCGTCGGCAAAGAACAGTTGTCTTATGTCGATTACAAGACCGTACACGGATTTCCCCTTATCGAATCGGGACACCTGTCTTCATTTCGGCCGGTCGGGGTTTCCGTGGCAAAATCGTATCTATAAAATCCGTATCGCTTCCGAATCTCCGTCCCGGGAACCGATACGATCCCCGTCTCACGGTACAGATACGAATTGCCTTGTCTCGCATTCGGACTGAAGGCAAGGAGAGTGTCATAGCCCCGTAAGCAGGACAGAGGCAACGAATACCGGCACACTAAGGTCTTCGACCGCGATCCGAAACATGACAAAAACAACCTATATAAAGTGCACCGAAGCCCCGGGCGCATTTTTCCGGTCCGGCCGCCGGGATCCGAGACCGTAAGCCGCCCCCCCGAATCGAATCCCGTTCCGGAACTCCGCGTTATTAAAGCACAGCCCGGAAAACACGGAGGTTACAGCAGAGGCCGGCAACTCGGAATACCACTGTGCATAAAAAAATTCCCCGGACAAATATGTCCGGGGAGCAGAACGTTGCGTATGCGAAGCGGTTACTCCGAACGCTTTTTGATCAGATTGAACGTATCCGAAGCGATCACCAGTTCTTCGTTGGTGGCGACCACGGCGACTTTCACGCGGGAGTCGGGCAACGAGAGCACGGTATCGGTTCCATGCACCTGCTCGTTGAGTTCTTCGTCGAATTTCACGCCCATGAACTCGAGTCCCTTGCTTACCAGACGACGGGTGGTGGAGTCGTTCTCGCCGATTCCGCCCGTGAACACGATCATATCGAGTCCTTCCATCGATGCAGCGTAGGAACCGACGAATTTCTTGATCCGGGTAGCGAACATCCGGATGGCCAGCTGCGCCCGTTCGTTTCCGCTCTGGGCAGCCGCCCGTATGTCGCGCATGTCGGACGACACGTCCGTAATGCCGAGCATACCGGATTCCTTGTTGATCATCTCGCTCAGGCGGTTCAAATTCAGTCCTTCCTTTTCGGCGATATAGATCAGGGCGCCGGGGTCGGTGCTTCCGCAGCGGGTTCCCATAATCAGCCCGTCCACCGGCGTAAAGCCCATCGACGTGTCGAAAGACTTGCCGTTGAGAATCGCCGCCACCGAGGCACCGCTGCCGATGTGGCAGGTAACGATCTTGGACTTGTCATAATCGAGTCCGGTCAGACGGCAGGCCGCTCGCGATACGTACTTGTGGCTGGTTCCGTGAAAACCGTAGCGACGCACCCTGTACTCGTCGTAGTAACGGTAGGGCAGGGCGTACATATAGTTTTCGGGCGGCATCGTCTGGTGGAACGACGTATCGAACACACCGACCTGCGGCGTATTGGGCAGAATATTTTCGATAGCCATGATCCCCTTCAGGTTGGCGGGATTGTGCAGAGGCGCCAGTTCGAAACAATCCTCGACCTTGCGTTTCACCTCTTTATTGATGACGATACTGTCCTTGAAATATTCGCCTCCGTGCGTCACACGGTGGCCGACGGCTGCGATTTCGGAAATACATTCCAGCACCCCGTGTTCGGGATCGACCAGCGCATCGAGAATCAGACCGATACCTGCCGTGTGGTCGGGGATGCTTTTGACGACTTCGTATTTTTCCTTGCCGGTCGGCTTGTGGGTGAGAATCGCGTCGGAAAGGCCGATGCGTTCGACGATCCCTTTGACCAACAGTTTATAATCGTCGGAGCTTTTCATGTCGATCACCTGATATTTGATCGACGAACTGCCGCAGTTGAGAACGAGAATTTTCATTTCGGTTATTTGAGTTTCGGATTAACAGTCTACTTCATGCCTCCCGCCTGACAGGCCGTGATGGCCACGAGGCCCACGATGTCGTCCACGGAACAGCCTCTCGAAAGATCGTTGATCGGAGCCGCCATACCCTGAAGGATGGGACCGATCGCTTCGGCGTGCGCCATGCGTTGCACCAGTTTGTAGGCGATGTTGCCCACTTCGAGGGTGGGGAATACCAGCACGTTGGCCTTGCCGGCGATTTTGCTTCCGGGGGCCTTGCTGGCTCCGATGCCCGGCACGATGGCCGCATCGGCCTGCAACTCGCCGTCGATCATCAGCGAAGGATCCATTTCCCGGGCCAGTTCGGTCGCACGGACCACTTTGTCCACCATCTCGTGTTTGGCCGAACCCTTGGTCGAGAAACTCAGCATGGCGATACGCGGTTCGAAACCGGCGATCGCACGCGTCGTGCGTCCGGTCATCACAGCGATCTGCGCCAGCTCTTCGGCCGTCGGATTGGGATGCACGGCACAGTCGGCGAAGACCATCATGCCTTCTTCGCCGAACATGTTGTCCGGAATCGACATGATGAACGCTCCGGAAACCACGCTGATTCCGGGCAGCGTCTTGACATACTGGAAAGCGGGACGCAGCACGTCTCCCGTCGGGTTATTGGCTCCGGCCACCTCGCCGTCGGCATCGCCGGCTTTCACCATGAGGGCGCCCAGATAGAGCGGATTGACGATCAGCTTTTCGGCCTGCTCCTGCGTCAGCCCCTTGGCCGCCCGCAATTGCAGCATCAGATCGACGTACTGCTGCTTCTTGGGGTTGTTCTCCGGATCGACGATCTTCGCGCCGGCGATATTTTCGAGGTACAGTTCCGAGGCCAGATGATGGATCTTGTCCGGATTGCCGATCAGAACCAGATCGGCGAAACCTTCCTTGAGAATGATATCCGCCGCCTTGAGGTTGCGTTCCTCTTCGGCTTCGGGCAGTACGATGGTTTTGATGTCGCTTTTGGCTTTCGCCTTGATTTTTTCTATAAATTCCATAAGTCCGTTTATTTAAACTTTGAACGTATTCAGTTTCGATCCCGCATAGAACCCGATCCCCGCAGCCGCGAGGCATACGGCCAGACTGGCCGACGCATACAGCGCCGCCGTGCCGTAATGTCCCGTCCGCAACAGGGTGATCGTCTCCAGCGAAAAGGCGGAAAAAGTGGTGAACCCGCCGCAGAAACCGGTCGCCGCGAAAAGATACCCGCCGCCGGATACCCCGGCAGAAGCCGTCGCGCCGATAAGCAACGAACCGACGGCATTGACGGCCAGCGTCGCGACGGGGAAACCCTGTGCCGCGGCATTCCCGTGAAGCCACGCGGACGAAAGCAGAAAGCGCAGCACGCTTCCCGCCATGCCGCCCAGTCCGACCAGCAAAATATCTTTCATGCGAACCGTTTCGGAATCAAGTCCCACAAAGGTAATGATTCGGACGGGGAAACGAAATATTTTTCGAAAAATTCAGGAAACTTCGCCCCGCCTCACACAAAGCCGGATGCCGCTTTCACGGCACGGAAATTTTGTCCGGGACACCGCACTCCGAAACGCTCCGGCCCGTATCTTCCCGGACGGCCCGAGCCGTCGCCGGTTCGCCCGACCGGAAGGACAACTTTTTGGACCGTCGCTGTGATATTTCGCAAAAATCGTATACTTTTGTAGTTTAGCAGCAAGTATTGCTATTATAACTATTATAATAAACTCAACTGTCATGGATAACGAGAAAATGGACTCGTCTGTTCCCGTGGAACAAGTCGGTGCCGCAGGCGCCGAAGATACGATCGTTACTGCCCCGACAGCCGATACGGCCGTTGAAAAAGACCGAACGACTCCGATTGCAGCGGAAAAAGAAAGCGTCCGTGAACCGGCAGACACCCTTCCCGATGGAAATCAGGAAAGTGCCGCCGTCGATTTTTCGGACGAGGAAGCGGCATTGGCCGCCAGCGCACCGGAATTCGAACTCGAGGAAAACGCCGACGAGCTGAATGCTTCGGACAAAGAGGACACCGCCGACCGGCCGGCCGATTACTCGGGCAAGACGAAAGAAGAACTCGTCGCCGAGTTCGCCCGGCTGCTGGAGACCCGTCCCGTACAGACCCTGCGCGCCGACGTGGAAGCCATCAAGGTAGCCTTTTACAAGACCTACCGCAACGAAACGGAACAGCGCCGCAAAGCCTTCCTCGAAGCGGGCGGACTTCCCGAAGAATTCGTCGCTCCGGCCGACGAACAGGAACAGCGTTTCAAGAGTCTGTTCGCCGAGTACCGTCGCAAGCGCAACGAATTCATCGCGCAGACGGATGCCGAAAAAGAAGAAAATTTCAAAACCAAGCTGCAGATCATCGAAGAGCTCAAAGAGCTGATCGGCAGCAACGAGACACTCAACCATACGTTCACCGCCTTCAGGGAGCTGCAACGCCGGTGGAAAGAGACCGGACCGGTGCAGCAGACCCGCATCAAGGATCTGTGGGAAACCTATAACCTGCACGTGGAGAACTTCTACAATTTCATAAAAATAAACAAGGAGCTGCGGGACCTGGACCTCAAAAAGAACTACGAGGCCAAGTTGCGGCTCTGCGAAGAGGCCGAAGCGCTCGTGCTGGAGACCTCCGTCATCACGGCTTTCCACAAACTGCAGAAACTGCACGAACAGTGGCGGGAAATCGGTCCCGTGGCCAACGAGTACAAGGAACAGTTGTGGGACCGTTTCCGCGAAGCCAGCTCGAAAATCAACAAACGCCATCAGGAATACTTCGATAATGTCAAAGAGGAGCAGAAGCGGAACCTCGACCTGAAAACGGAGCTGTGCGTCAAGACAGAGGAGCTGGTGGCGACCCCGCCTTCCACGCGCAAAGAGTGGAACAAAGCCTCGGAACGGCTGATCGAGATACAGAAAGTATGGAAAACGATCGGGTTCGCTCCCAAAAAGGACAACACCCGGATCTACGAACGTTTCCGCAACGCCTGCGACAAGTTCTTCGAAAACAAACGGGCCTTCTACCTGCAGACCAAAACGGAGATGGAGAACAACCTGCGCCTGAAAAACGAAATCTGCACGGCGGCCGAAGCCCTCTCCGAAAGCGAAGAATGGAAAAAAACGACCGACGAACTGATCGCCCTCCAGAAAAAATGGAAAGAGATCGGTCCCGTCTCGCGGCGCCATTCGGATGCCGTGTGGAAACGTTTCCGTGCCGCCTGCGACCGCTTCTTCGAGCGTAAGTCGGCCCACTTCTCGGCCATCGACAGCCAGTACGAGGAAAACCTCGCCAAAAAACGACAGCTGCTCGAAGAACTGCGCAACTTCGCCGTGGAAGAACGCGAGAAAGGGTTCGAGGCGCTCAAGGAACTCCAGCGTCGCTGGTCCGAAACCGGTTTCGTGCCCATCAAGCAGAAAGAAGCCGTACAGGCCGAATACCGCAAGCTGGTGGACGACATTTTCGCCCGTCTGCGCGGCAGCGAGAGGGAGCGTCACCTGGAACGTTTCAAAGGCAAAATCTCGTCGATGGCGGCCGAAGGAGGCAACGACCGGCGCATGCGTCACGAACGCGAACGGCTGTACAACAAGCTCAAACAGCTCGAAGCCGACGTGGCTCTGCTGGAAAACAACATCGGATTCTTCGCCAAAAGCAAGAATGCCGAAGCCATGATCCGGGACGTCAATGAAAAGATCGCCCGGACCAGAGAGGAAATGGCGACCCTCGTCGAGAAGATCAATCTGATAGACAAGCAAGGAGAATAAATATTATGGCTGTAAGTAACACGAACAAAACGAAATTCATATTCGTAACCGGCGGCGTGGCCTCGTCGCTGGGCAAAGGCATCATTTCCGCCTCGCTGGCCAAACTGCTTCAGGCCCGCGGCTACAAGGTGACGATCCAGAAACTGGACCCCTACATCAACATAGACCCCGGCACGCTGAACCCTTACGAGCACGGCGAATGCTACGTGACCGAAGACGGGGCCGAAACGGACCTCGACCTGGGCCACTACGAACGTTTCACCGACATCCCGACCTCGCAGGCCAACAACGTGACCACGGGGCGCATCTACCAGAGCGTCATCAACAAGGAACGCCGCGGAGAATTCCTCGGCAAGACGGTGCAGGTCATCCCGCACATCACCGACGAAATCAAACGCCGGATCAAGCTGCTCAGTGCAAAAAAAATATACGACGTCATCATCACCGAGATCGGCGGTACCGTAGGCGACATCGAGTCGCTGCCCTATATCGAATCGGTGCGCCAGTTGCGCAACGAGCTGGGGTACAGCAATTCGCTGGTCGTCCATCTGACGCTGATCCCTTACATGGCAGCTTCGGGCGAGCTGAAGACGAAACCCACGCAGCACTCGGTCAAGCAGTTGCTCGAGAACGGTCTGCAACCCGACATTCTGGTCCTGCGTACCGAAAAGCACCTGACCAACGAGGTGCGCCGCAAGGTGGCGCTGTTCTGCAACGTCGATGTCGATGCGGTGGTCGAATCCATCGACGTGCCGACGATCTACGAGGTGCCGCTTATGATGCTCCAGCAGAAACTCGATCTGGTGGCCCTGAACAAACTGCAGCTGCCCGACAACGGCGAGCCGGACCTCAAGGCTTGGACCGAATTCGTGGACAAGGTGAAACACCCCCAGCGGCAGGTGAACATCGCGCTGGTGGGCAAATACACCGAGCTGCCCGACGCCTACAAGTCGATCGCCGAATCGTTCGTCCACGCCGGAGCGGCCAACCACACGAAAGTGAAGTTGCAGTACATCAACTCCGAAAAGATCACGAAGGAAAACGTCGCCGACCAGCTCAAAGGCATGTGCGGTATTCTGGTGGCGCCGGGATTCGGACACCGCGGTGTCGAAGGGAAGATTCTGGCCGTGCAGTATGCCCGCGAACAGAAAATCCCGTTCCTGGGCATCTGCCTGGGCATGCAGTGCTGCGTGATCGAATATGCCCGCAACGTGCTGGGTTACGCCGACGCCAACTCGACGGAAATGGCAGCCACAACGCATCCGGTCATCGACCTGATGGAAGAACAGAAAGGCATCACCGAAAAAGGCGGTACCATGCGTCTGGGTGGCTATCCGTGTACGCTGGAGCGGGGTTCCCACGCATTCGAAGCCTACGGCCGGAAAGACATCGTCGAAAGACACCGCCACCGTTACGAATTCAACAACGACTACCTCGACGATTTCGTCCGCGGCGGCATGAAACCCGTGGGGATCAATCCCGAAACGAATCTCGTGGAAGCGGTCGAAGTGGAAAACCATCCCTGGTTCGTCGGCGTACAGTACCATCCCGAATACAAAAGCACGGCCCTGCACCCACATCCGCTGTTCGTTGCGTTCGTAAAGGCGTCGGTCGAATATTGCAACCGAAACGAAGTCCGTCAATAAACCCGACACGAGAATGGATAAGAAATCCCTGACAGGCCTGCTGATTATCGGAGTCATCCTTTTCGGTTTCAGCTGGTACACCAGCAAGCAACAACAGAAACTCGCCCCCGAGCTTCCCGCCGAAATGCAGGAAACGGTCCTGACGCCCGATCCCGCCGAAACGCTTTCCGGAGACCGGGACAGCGCATCTCTCGCCGGTGCCGAACAGGCGCTCCGGCAGCATATCGGCGACAGGCTCTACGAAGCCTCGCACGGCAGCGAGACCTTCTACACGGTCGAAAACGACCTGATGAAAATCACGTTCTCCAACAAAGGCGGACGCGTGGCATCGGTCGAACTGAAGGACTACAAAACCTACTTGAAGACGCCGCTGATTCTGTTTTCCGACTCGACCTCGGTGTTCGATCTTTCGTTCTTCATCAAACAGGGCTACAACAACAGCCAGATCAACACAGGAAACTACTATTTCACGCTATCGGACGACGCCGATCCGGCGTTCGCTCCGGGCGAAACCGAAAAACAGTTCGCCATGCGGCTCTATGCGGATTCCGCGGCCTATGTCGAATACGTCTATACGATCCGCAAGGACAGCTACATGATCGGATTCGACATCCGGTTCGTCGGCATGGACAACCTGCTTTCGGCCAACCAGAGCGACCTGAACATCACCTGGCAGAACGTGGGACCGCAGAACGAGAAAGGATTCGACAACGAGAACAACTACACGACCATCGCCTACAACTATCCCGGCGACGACTCAATCGAGGATCTGGGCATATCGAAAGAGAGCAAGGAGAAAACGATCAACTCGAAGATCAAGTGGGTCGCCTTCAAACAGCAGTTCTTCTCTTCGATCCTGATCGCCGAAAACGATTTCCAGAACGGATCGCTCGATTACACCACTTTCGCACCGTCCGAACACAAGATCAAAACGTTCCATGCCCAGCTCGCCGTACCGTACTCACCGCAGACGGACCGGTACGCATTCAGTTTCTATTTCGGGCCGAACAAATTCTCGGTGTTGAACCAGTATGACGATCTGCACCTTCAGAAACTCATCCCGCTGGGCGGATGGATCATTCGCTGGGTGAACCGCTGGCTGGTGATTCCGACGTTCGATTTCCTCGGAAAATACCTCACCAACTACGGACTGATTATCCTGCTGCTGACGATCTTCATCAAGATTCTCATCGCGCCGCTGACCTATAAATCGTACCTCTCGACAGCCAAGATGCGGCTGCTCAAACCCGAGATGGACCAGATCAACGAGAAATATCCCAAGCAGGAGGATGCGATGAAAAAACAGCAGGCCATCATGGCGCTGTACAAAAGCGCAGGCGTGAACCCGATGGGCGGCTGCATCCCGATGCTCATTCAGTTCCCGATTCTGATCGCAATGTTCCGTTTCTTTCCGGCGTCAATCGAACTGCGGGGCAAGTCTTTCCTCTGGGCCGACGACCTCTCTTCATACGACAGCATTCTGCACCTGCCGTTCGACATACCTTTCTACGGCGACCATGTCAGTCTGTTCGCCCTGCTGATGGCCGTATCGGTATTCATCGCCTCGAAGATCAACTATTCGCAGACGGCACAGACCGGTCCGCAGATGGCAGGCATGAAATTTATGATGCTGTATCTGATGCCGCTCATGCTGCTCTTCTGGTTCAACAACTACTCCAGCGGTCTGAGCTACTACTATTTGGTCAGCAACATCATCACCATCGGCCAGACCTACGGATTCCGGTGCATCGTCAATGAAGACAAGCTGCACCAACGCATGAAAGAGAACGCGAAGAAACCGCGTAAACTCAGCAAGTTCCAACAGCGCTACGAGGAAATCCTCAAACAGCAGCAGCAACGCAAACAACAACAAGCCAAACAGCAGGCTGCCGCCAAAAAGCGGAAATAGTCTTCTGTACACGATCCGAGACCGGAAAAAGCATGACTCCGGCAAGGTCTTCCGAGAAAAAGTCCCCGCAACCGAACGATCCGGTTGCGGGGACTTTTCTTTTCCGGAAATTTTTTCGGGAAGAAGATGAGCGCTCTCTACCCGGATCGTCTCGAAAACGCAATCGGGACCGGATTACAATACCCCGGAGAGCAGAGGAAGACACAGGCCGACACTCGCCCCAACGCCTCTATCGCGCTCCATTGCCGAAGCATTTCGGTTCCGGCCGGAAATTCGGCCATCGGACGACTCTCAGACATGCCGATCCTCCGCCCATTCGGTCATAATCGTCAGTACGCGTGTCCGCACAGGCAGGGCCGACAGGACCAGATCGTGCAGCCCGCCCTCGACGGACCTCAGAGACACATCGTCGCCCAGACAGGACGCATAACGGCGAATATCCCCGACATCGAGCACTGTATCGCTACTGCGGAACGTCTCCGACCATGCTTTCCCATAGGACGAGCGGGACGAAAACATCACCATGAGCCTGATTCCCTTCGCGGCGGCGGCGCTGGCCCGGAAGGACCACGCTGAGGCGGACCGCATCATTTCC
>UROX01000046.1 GCA_900549685.1 uncultured Alistipes sp. | reverse complement strand
CGAAGGTCTGATCGCCAAACTCAGCGAGAAGGCCTCTTTGAACCAGAAAGTTTTCGACAATACGTTTTCGGTCTTCGGCTGCCTCAAGGAGGTGCTGCACGAAATGGCTTCGGAAATCGACGATGCACTCGAAGAGCAGGACAAGGAAGTCAAGATCGAATACCGCGACCGCGGAAAATTCGAGGCTCAGATTCAGATTGCCGACGACATTCTGATTTTCAGTATGCACAGCAACGTTTTCGAATTCCATCGCGACCATGTCATCTGGCAGAATCCCTATGTGAGGGACGACCGGCGGAATTCGTACTGCGGGGTCATCAATATCTATAATTTTCTTTCCGATTCGTTCCGCTTCAACCGCAGCGGCGACGAAGGCTATCTCATCGGACGGATCTTCGTCAATCGGGAAATGCGCTATTTCGTCGAAGGAAAGCGGCAGACTTCCGTGCGGTACGCCGATTTCGGAGGTCCGACGATCGATCGCGGGGCGATTCTCGACATCGTGGGGACGGCCATCGACTATACGATCGACTTCGACCTGCTCGTTCCACCCTACGATGCGGTCAAACTCGTCACGGTGGAACAGTTGAATACCAAAATCGAAAATTCGAAACTGAGGACCGGCAAACGGCTGGGGTACGAGTTCGATTCGGACGATATCTGATCTGGCGGCAGCCCCGAATCCCGTGGCCCGGAAGGGGCATAAGCGGACGTCGGGTCTCGGAGCATAGGGGCAGTATAGGATACCGCGACGATGTATTTCGGCGCACCGGCTTCGTCGTAGCTTCGGGGCTTTTCGGGCTGCACCCTGACGTGCCCGCCCCGACGGACGTGCGGTCAGGGGGGCTGCGCATCGAGGCATAGGGGCGCGTCCGAGTATAAATGGTTGTGTTCGATACCGGGCCGTGTTGCCATGCGGCTTCGGAAAAACATCGAGAGTATGGAAAATTTCGCAACGATACGCAGTAAGAAACCGACGACGGCCTTCGGACGAAGGTTCGCGTACCTGAGGGCGGTGACGGTGGCCGTGACATGTTGTTGCTGGCTTTGTCCTGCGTCGGTGCGGGCACAATTTCCCGGACCGGCCGACGAAAAGGACTTCCGCTCTATTTTCGACGGGCGGACGCTCGACGGATGGAGTTTCGACCCGGTATATTGGCGGGTCGAAGACGGAGTCATGGTCGGCGAGGTGACGCCCGAAACATTGCTCGACCGCAATACGTTCATCGTTTGGCAGGGCGGGACGCCGGAGAATTTCGAACTGAAAATGGAGTGCCGCATCTCGCCCGAGGGCAACAGCGGCATCAATTATCGCAGCTGCGGGGTCCCCGACGTGCCTCATGCCCTCCGTGGCTATCAGCTGGACATCGACGGTGCGGGTGTGTGGACCGGACAGAATTACGAGGAGCGCGGACGGGAGTTTCTGGCCTTGCGCGGGCAGTCCGTCCGGGTGGCCGGGGACGACAGACCCTACGTAGTGGGATCGCTCGGAGAAAAAGACGCGTTGCTGGAGGTTCTCGACCGCGACGGCTGGAACGAGTACCGTATCATCGCCCGGGGCAATACATTGATCCATATCGTGAACGGCAGGGTGATGAGTCTTGTCGTCGAGACGGAGTCGCCTGAGCATCCCCGTGGCGGATCGATCGGCATGCAGGTGCATGTCGGACCTCCGATGAAAGTCGAATTCCGCAATATCCGCCTCCGGACGGAGTGAGAGGGGCAGCCTGTATGGGCGATCGTTTCCGACAATGATCTTAAATCTTAATAATTAATCCAAACCATGAAAAAGAATCGTATCGTAACATGGATGCTTGCTGCGGCTTTGCTGCTGGGAACGTGCACGGCGTCCGCACAATTCGTCAAAGACAGAGGATCGGACTATCTCCGCATCGGCGTGGCCGGGTTTACGTTCCGGGCATTCGATATAGACCGGACGCTCGACATGTTGAAACGGATGGGGGTGAAATACATGAGCGTAAAGGATTTCCACCTGCCGATGAACAGCACGCCCGAACAGATCGCCGCTTTCAAGGCCAAACTGGCTGCCGCGGGTGTGGACGGTTATACGCTCGGACCCATCTATATGAATTCGAAAGCGGACGTGGACCGGGCATTCGATTATGTGAAACGTTACGGAGCCGATATGTTCATCGGAGTCCCCACCTACGAATTGCTGCCGTATGTGGAAGAGAAGATCAAGGAATACGATGTCCGGATGGCGATCCATACGCACGGTCCCGACATTGCGCATTTTCCGGATGCTGCGGACGTGATGGCGCATGTGGCCGATCTCGATCCCCGCATCGGCATCTGTCTCGATCTGGGACATACGGCCCGGTTCGGAGCCAGTTGCGTGAAAGATCTTAAAAAGTACAGAAAACGTATTTTCGACATCCATATCAAGGACGAGACGCTAGCCTCGAAAGAGGGGCAGACCTGCGAAATGGGCCGCGGAGTGATGGATATTCCCGCTATCGTCCGGACATTGCACAAGATCGGCTATCGGGGCGTGTGCAGTCTGGAGTTCGAAAAAGACGGACCGGACCCGCTGTCGGGCGTGGCCGAGTCGATCGGTTATCTGCGCGGCGTGTGCGATGCCGTCGGGTACAGATAGTCCCCCCCGAGAATGAGGAGTGAACGGAGGAATCGACACGAAGCGATTCCTCCGTTCTCGTTTGACAGTCGCATGTTCCGATGGATCGGAAGCGGATCGTATTTTTGTAGGTCCGAGCACAGGGATTCGCGGCCGTAAAGTCTCGTTTCCCGGTCGGCGTCCCCCGATCCCGCCCGACGGCAATAGGGCGCAGCCCCGAAAACTCGGAGATTGCGGCTTTTAAGGCGGGTGGTCGCATTTCGTTTCTGTCCCTTGGCGGTATAGCAGTTCCGTTGTTGGCCGCAGAGGGTACAGGGGCGTGTATTCCCGGAGTCGGAATTTCCTCATTCGACGGCTATTGTTCGCGACAGAAGGGGACGTGGATCGACGTACCGCTTGGGCATGGGTTCGTGGATGTGAATAGGACGTGGGGTTGTGCAGGAACGATCCGGTCGTGCATGGGCGGCATGAGATGACCGTATGTTGCGGGCGACTTCTCGGGACCGGTCGTGCGGGGGACAGAAGATCGGGCCTGGTCGTCGGTCGAGTGCCTCTGTGTCCGGACGGCTGCTTATCCGAGGTAGAGTGCCACGACGCCTCCCAGCACCACGGCGAGGATCAGCGCTTTGGTGCGTATCTGTCGTTCCCTGAACATTAGGGCGCCGGCGATGAAAGTGACGATGACGCCCGAGCGCCGGATCGTCGAGACGACCGACAGCAGCGCGTCGGGATCGCTCAGGGCGAAGAAATAGAGAAAGTCGGCGACGGTAAGCAAAAAGGCCGTCAGGAAGATCGACCATCGCCAACGGAACGGCGTGGACTGTTTGCGGTGCGGATACCACATCGCGAGCATCAGGACGGCCATCATCGCCGATTGGTAGTAGCCGGTATAGGCCTGTACGGCCAGTTTGTCGTAACGTCCGATAAGGAATTTGTCCCACAGCGCGCTGGCGGCTCCCAGCAGCGTGGAGGCGATCAGAAAATAGATCCAGAGTCTTTTGCGTCGCGGAGTCTCGCGGTCGTTCTTGCCGTCCCGTTTATCGAGGTTCGACAGCACGACGAGGGCGCCCAGCACGGCGGCCACGCCGATCCACTGCACGGCGGTGAGCCGCTCGCCGAAGAGCAGGACGGCGCCCAGCACGACGAAAACCGGACGCGTCGCTTTGACCGAGGCCGAGATGGTGAGCGGAAGATGTTTCGTGGCGAAAAATCCGAAGACCCACGAACCCAACACGATGACTGCCTTGAGCAGGATCGCCCTGTGGGCTGCGGCCGATACGGAGGGAATGTACAGGACGGTCCCCTGCATGGCTTCGGGGAACGCGAGGCTCGCGAACTGGAGCGGAACGAAAAACAGCGCGCCGATCCAGATGCTCGTGGCCAGCACCGGAATCACGGCGTTATCGTTGAGCGCGCTTTTCTTGGCGACTTCGTTGAGTCCGAGAAAAAGGGCGGAGAGCAGGGCGAGTGTCAGCCACATCGTTCCGGTTCGTTTTTGGTTTCGTGCGGCAAAGATAACGGTTCCCTCCGGAAAACGTGCCGTATTTTGTGTCGTCACGGCGTTTTTCGTTTTCTGCCGGGCCGGTTTTTACAGGATGTTTCGTATTTTTGTTCGTCGCTCCGCGATGTGCGCGGCGGGCGGAAGCACGATGTCGAACGAAATGAAAGAACTTTGAATATTATGAAAAAAATCCTGATCGCTTTGGCCGCATCGCTGCTCGGTGCGGCATGTTCCGGCCCGAAATCGCCCTCGTGCGAGGGTGAGGTGAGCCTGTTGCCCGCGTCCGCTTTCGACACGGTGATCGACGGGAAGTCCGTGTCGCTTTATACGCTTCGCAACCAGAACGGCATGACCGCCCAGATCACCGGCTACGGTGCCCGTGTCGTCGCCCTGTGGGTGCCCGATGCCGAGGGCGGTTTCCGCGACGTGATTTGGGGATACGAGTCGATTGCCGATTACCTGACCTCGGACGACAAGTTCTCGGGTCCTGTGGTCGGTCGCTACGGGAACCGTATCGGCAAGGGCCGGTTCGTGCTGGACGGCAAAGAATATGCGCTGACGATCAACGACGGCGAGAACCATCTGCACGGCGGGGGCGACGGTTTCTGGAACAAGGTCTGGGACGCCCGGCCGTTCGAGACGGCCGACGGCGAGCAGGCCCTCGAGTTGAGCTACGTGTCGCCCGACGGCGAGGAGGGCTATCCCGGCACGCTGTCCATCGAGGTGACCTATATGCTGACGCGCGACAATGCGCTGAAAATCGAATATCGTGCCCGGACCGATGCCCCGACCGTCGTCAATCCGACGAGTCATAACTATTTCAACCTGCACGGCAGCACGTCGGGCAGTACGAATACCCATATTCTGACCATTTATGCCGACTACTTCACGCCGACCGACGAAGGGTTGATCCCGACCGGCGAACTGGCTCCCGTGGCGGGTACGCCGCTCGATTTCACGTCGCCGGTGGCCATCGGCGAACGCATCGAGTCCGATTTCGCTCCGATGGTTCCGGCACGCGGATACGACCATAACTGGGTGCTGAACAAGGACGGAAACGAAATGAGCCTCGCCGCCGAGGTGTACGAACCCGCGACGGGCATCGTGATGAAGGTGCTGACCGATCAGCCGGCGTTGCAGTTTTACAGCGGCAACTTCATGGACGGTACCGGAACCGGCAAGCGGGGCGATCGGCACGATTATCGCACGGGTATCGCGCTGGAAACCCAGAATTATCCGGATGCGCCCAATCACGAGAATTTCCCCTCGGCGGTGCTGCGTCCGGGCGAGGAGTATACCCATACCTGCGTCTATGCTTTCGAAGTGAGGGCGGACGGTGAGCAGGAACGATAGGATAAGAACACACATTCTTGCTGCTATGAATCGTATCGCATGTCAATACGCGGGACTCGAACTGAAAAGTCCCGTGATGCTCGGTAGTTCGGGCTTCACCGCCTCGTTGGCCCATGTCCGCGAGGCCGAACGGGCCGGCGCCGGCGCCGTCGTGCTCAAATCCATTTTCGAGGAACAGATTCTCGGCCGTATCGAGTGCCTGAACGGGTACAGCGATTATCCCGAGGCGGCCGATTACCTGACCCGCTATGTGGGTGAGCACGATCTGGAGGTTTATTTGGATATGATCCGGGCCGTCCGGCGGGAATGCGCTCTGCCCGTTATCGCCAGCATCTGCTGCCGTCAGGCCGGGCCGTGGGCCGAATTCGCCCGCCGGATCGAACAGGCGGGAGCCGATGCCATCGAACTGAACGTCTTTTTGTTGCCGGCCGTGGGGACTGCCTCTTTCGGAACGGTCGAGCGCCGTTATCTGGAGATCGTGGAGCGGGTCCGCGAGGCGGTGTCGCTACCGCTGACCGTCAAGCTCGGACAGGGTCTGACCGATCCGCTGGCGCTCGTGCGGGACATCGCCTACCGGAAAGTGCAGGGCGTGGTGCTGTTCAACCGGTTCTATCCGGTGGACATCGATATCGAGCGAATGGCGTTCCGTGCGGGCGATATTTTCAGCCGCCCGGCCGAATTGTCGAACGTGCTGCGCTGGACGGCTCTGGTCGGTGCGAACGTCCCGCAGATCGACGTGGCCGCTTCGACCGGTGTGCATACGGGCGAAGATGTCGTCAAGGCGTTGCTGGCGGGTGCTTCCGCCGTGCAGGTGGCCAGCGTGCTGTACGAAAAGGGAGTAGGGGCCGTAACGGAGATGAACGCTTTTCTCGACGAGTGGATGGACCGTCACGGTTTCGATGCGGTCGCCCGTTTTGCAGGACGAATGAATGCCCGGCAGATCGCCGATCCGGAACTGTACGAACGGACGCAGTTTATGAAATATTTCTCGGAACACGAATAAAAGCCGCCCGGAGCCATTCGCGAGGACCGGACAATCGGCTTATGCGGAGGGCTTTGGACAGGGGGCTTCCGTGCGTCCGGAAACCGAAAAAGGCCAGCCGGCCGGATCCGTATGGATTCGGCCGGCTGGCCTTTGTTTGCGGGATTGCAGGCTCGGAAGAACGGACCGGAACATACCGAGGTCGGTACGGGGAAACGGACGTCGTGCGACGGCAGACCGTCGGCGGGATCGGAAGTTCCCGGCGTCACGGGACTATTTCGGCGCTTTCTTGTAGAGGTAATACGCGATGAACGTATAGATGATGTTCGGAATCCACACTGCGATGGCGGGCGGCAGCAGACCGCCTTTGGCAAACTCTTCGCCGAACTTACTGAACAGAATGAACGAGAAGGCCAGCACGATTCCCACGCCGATATGCAGTCCCGTGCCGCCTCGTACTTTGCGCGACGAGAGCGAGACGCCGATGATCGTCAGGATGAACGTCGAGACGGGGAATGCAAAACGGTTGTGTCTTTCCACCTCGAAGCGCGGAATCATGTCCGATCCTTTGAGCTTCTGCTCGTCGATGAACTTGTCCAGCTGGACGATATTCATCGTTTTGACCAGTTCGTCGAGCCGGCCCAGTTCGATGGGGTCGAGGTTGATCGTCGTGTCGAGCGGCTGGGTGTTGTCGAATGTCTCCTGCTCGCCGTCGAAGGTACGCAGAATGCTTTTCGGGGCGCTCCAGCGGCGGGTTTCGGGATCGAATTTGACTGCGGAGGCTTCGAGCGAGGAGACGATCGAACCGTCCTTGTAGGTTTCCAGTACGAAATACGAAGCGGAGTTGTTGTTGTTCGTATAGTCGCGCAGGTAGATGAACGTACCGGGAACGATCTGTCGGTAGATATGCGCGTCGTATTTCATGCCCCGGACGCTCTTGATGTAGTTCATCTCGAATTTGAGCCGGTTGGCATTGGCTCCGGGAATGATGAACAGATTGAGCATCAGGCTCAACAGCGTGATGATCGCCGCGCTCAGAAAATAGGGCCACATGAGCCGTTTGAAGCTGACTCCGGCCGAAAGGATGGCGATGATCTCGGTCTGGTAGGCCATTTTCGACGGGAAGAAAATGACGGAGATGAATGTGAACAGTCCGCTGAACTGGTTGATGAAAAAGGGGATGAAGTTGCCGTAATACTGGAAGACGATTTTCGACAGCGGAGCCTTCAGTTCGATGAAGTCGTCGATCTTTTCGGCCGCGTCGAAGATGACCACCACGACGATGATGAGCGAAATGGCGAAAAAGTAGGTTCCGAGGAACTTGCGGATGATGTAGCGGTCTATGATTCTGACGCCGGGAAACTTCATTGCGGTCGAAAATTAGCGTTCGTCTGCGGATCGGTTCTGCCGGCCGGAGACCGGGATGCCGCTGCCGGTCGTCAAAGGTAATAAAAATCTTCCGTTTCGGAGCGTCCGTCCTCCGCAGATCAGCGGACGGATCACAGTCTGCGGGAAAGTTTTTCCACCATGCCGGGTTTCCAGTCGGCGAAAGTGCCGTCGAGAATACGGCGCCGGGCTTCGCCCACGAGCCACAGGTAGAAAGCCAAATTGTGCATGCTGGCGATCTGGGCGGCGAGCATTTCGCCGGCAATCGTCAGGTGGCGCAGGTAGGCTTTCGTGTAGGTCGTGTCGGCGAAACAGCAGCCCGCCGGATCGATCGGCGAGAAATCGTCCTGCCATTTTTTGTTGCGGATGTTGATGACGCCCTCGCTGGTGAAAAGCATGCCGTTGCGGCCGTTGCGCGTCGGCATCACGCAGTCGAACATGTCCACGCCCCGTTCGATGGCTTCGAGCAGATTGACCGGCGTGCCCACGCCCATCAGGTAGCGCGGTTTGTTCCGGGGCAGGATGCCGTTCACCAGCTCGATCATTTCGTACATCACCGGTGCCGGCTCGCCCACGGCCAGTCCGCCGATGGCATATCCGTCCGCGTCGAACTGCTGGACGAATTCGGCCGAGCGGGTCCTCAGGTCGGGATAGGTGCATCCCTGAACGATGGGGAAGAGCGACTGGGCGTGTCCGTACAGCGGAGCCGTCTGCGCGAAGCGTTCGAAACAGCGCTCGAGCCAGCGGCTCGTCAGGTTCAGCGAGCGGGCCGCATAGTCGTAGGGCGCGTCGCCCGGCGGACATTCGTCGAACGCCATCATGATATCGGCACCGATGCTCCGTTGGATATCCATCACGTTTTCGGGCGTGAACAGATGTTTCGACCCGTCGATGTGGGAGCTGAACCGACATCCTTCGGCGGTCAGTTTGCGGCAGCCCGACAGCGAGAAGACCTGAAATCCTCCGCTGTCGGTCAGAATCGGCCCGTCCCATGCGCAGAACCTGTGCAGACCGCCCGCCCGTTCGAGAATGTCCGTTCCGGGGCGGAGATAGAGATGATAGGTGTTGCCCAGAATGATCTGGGCGCCGATCTCCTGTTTCAGGTCGCGGTGAAAGACGCCTTTGACGCTTCCGACTGTGCCCACGGGCATGAAGATCGGGGTTTCGATCGTTCCGTGATCGGTCGTGATGACGCCCGCTCTGGCGGCGCTCCGGGTGTCGGTATGTTGCAGGTCGAATCTCATGGGAGACAAAGGTAATATTTTTCGTCCAATCGGGAAACCGTTTGGGGATTCATCCGAAATAGCGTAACTTTGTGAGAAATCATTGAAGGTGGTGGAGTATCTCGATCTGTTGCGTAACGATTTGATCGCTAATGGAATAAAAGAACCGTTCGTCGTCCTCGGACTGCTGGGCGGAGCCTTGGCGACGTTCGCCGTGCAAATGTATTACTATCTGGGCGTTTACGGCGGACTGCCCCGGTTCCGCAACAACCGGGGTATCCGTGCCGACGTGCCTTCTCCTCCGGTTTCGGTGGTGGTCGTGGCGCGGGAGAATACATGGTACTTCATCGAACAGGGTTTGCCCCTGTTGCTCGCGCAACAGTACGACGATTTCGAGGTCGTCGTGGTCGATTGCAGCTACAACGAGGAGATCGGCGAGATCTTGCGCGATATGAGCGCCGCCGAACCGAGGCTGCACGTGACCTGTATCAAGCAGCAGCCCCATTACGAACACAGCATCAAGCTGGCGCTGACGGTCGGCATCAAGGCCTGTCGTCACGAGCATATCGTCTTTACGACGCCCGACAGTTATCCTGTTTCCGACAAATGGCTTTCGCTGATGGCCAAAGGGTTCATATGCGGCGACATCGTGATCGGTTATTGCGGTATCGAGTCGCGTAAAGGGTTGTTCAACAGACTGATCCGATGCAGTCGTCTGATCCGTTCGGTGCGTTATCTCGCTGCCGCCACGCATGGACGCACCTACCGGGGCATCGCGCACAATATCGGTTATACGAAGAGCATCTATTTCGGCAGCCGGGGATTCAACCATCTGAATATGAACATCGGCGAGGATGATCTGTTCATCAGCAAGATCGCCCGGAGCGACAACGTGAGCGTGGTGATGAATCCGAATGCCACGGTGCGGCAGATGCAGTACGGCGGAGCGGGATGGTGGTGGGCCGTGCGGAAGTATCTGGGATACGCATTCCGTTATTATCCGGCTTCGGTCCGCCGGTCGGTCCGCACGGAACTGGCCAGCAGGCTGCTGTTTTTCGGTTGTTCGGCGGCTGTCTTCGCACTGACGCCGCCTGTGTGGTGGGCCGTACCGTTGTTTTTCGTCGTGCTCCGTTCTACGTTCGTCGTGCTGAAAATCCGCCGGATCGGACAGAGACTCGGCGAACGCGGTATCGGCTGGGCCTATGTATTGCACGATTTTTGGTCGCCCGTGGGTGAAATGCTGCTGGCGGCGAGCCGTCGCCTGCGACCCAGCAAAAACGTATGGAGATAGAGAACTATATCGTTTCGACCGACCAGCAACTCGTCGAGCGTGTGCTTTCGGGCGATCCGGTGGCTTTCGAGCATCTGTTCGACCGCTACCGCGATTCCATATATCAGCTTTACATCCAGCGCACGGGCGGAAACGCCGACGATGCGAGCGATCTGTTGCAGGAAACTTTCGTCAAGGTCTATCTGAATCTCCAACGTTACGACGACCGTTATACATTCGGGCAGTGGGTCTATACGATCGCCCGGAACACGTTCATCGACTATACGCGCCGTCGTCGCGACGATACGGTGCCGATCGACCGGCTGGGCGAGCGCATGTCGTCTTCGCTGGGCGGTCCCACGCCCGAAGAGCGCATGATAACCGACCAGAACCGGGCGCGGCTGGAGGCTTTTCTCGAAAAAATGTCGCCCCGGTACAGGCAGTTGATCGAACTGCGCTTTTTCAAAGAATATTCCTACGAGGAGATCGCCGCCAAACTTTCGTTGCCGATGGGGACGGTCAAGACCGGAATCCACCGTGCCCGGGAGCAGCTCTGCCGTTTTATCGCCGATAGCGGCGGCGCGGGAAAAGAGCGCTGACGTGACGATAAAAACGGAGGTCCCTGTGCAGGTTGCCTCCGTTTTTCATATCGTATGTTCAGGGAAAGAGCGATGAAGGGCCGTCGGATCGTTCTAACGGCCGTTGCCGGCAGCGGCTGTGCCGCAACGTTTCCACCAGAACAGGAAAAGTCCGAAGACGAGCAGCGTCGTACAGCCTCCCAGCAGGTAGGAGAGCGTCGGGGCGAGGTGCAGCCCTTCGCCGGCAATGAACAGATAGGTCGAACATACGGCCGTCATGAACAGGGCCGGAACGAGTGCGATGAACACGGGTTTTTGTTCCCGTACGAGGTAGACGGCGAGCGCCCAGAGCGTGAAGACGGCGAGCGTCTGGTTGCACCATGCGAAGTAGCGCCATACGACCGAAAAGTCGGCATGCAGAATCAGGTAGCCCGCGGCGAAGAGCGGCAGGGAAATCATCAGCCGTTTGAGGATCGGACGCTGGTCTACATGCAGGAAATCGGCCACGATCAGGCGGGCCGAGCGGAAGGCTGTGTCGCCCGAGGTGATCGGAGCGGCTATGACGCCCAGGATGGCGAGAAGACCGCCGATGGGGCCGAGCCATTCGCGGGTGATCGAATCGACGATGATCGATGCGTTGTCGTTGCCCGACGCGGCGGCGAAGAGCGCGGCACCTTCTTCGGTGTGGAAGAAGTAGGTCGCGGCGGCGGCCCAGATCAGGGCGACGATGCCTTCGGTAATCATTGCGCCGTAGAAAACGGGACGTCCGTATTTTTCATTGGTCATGCAGCGGGCCATCATGGGCGACTGTGTGGCGTGGAAACCGCTGATGGCTCCGCAGGCGATCGATACGAACATCATCGGGAACAGCGGCAGTCCGTCCGGATGGGTATTCCGCAGCCCGTCGGTGAGTTCGGGCAGTTGGGGATGGTTCCAGAAGATCATGGCCAGAATGCCTGCGGCCATGAAGATGAGCGCGATGGCGAAAAGCGGGTAGACCTTGCCGATGATCTTGTCGATGGGCAGCAGCGTGGCCAGAATGTAATAGGCGAACACGACGGTGGCCCAGAACGGCAGGTTCAGGTGTTCCGGCGTCAGCTTGGCCAGCAGCCCGGCCGGTCCGGCGACGAAGACGGCACCCACGAGCACCATGAGCAGCACGGTGAATCCGCGCATGAACTGTTTGAAATTGTTGCCCAGATAGCGTCCGATCGTTTCCGGCAGGCTTTCGCCTCCGTTGCGCAGCGAGATCATACCGGCGAGAAAATCGTGTACGGCGCCGGCGAAAATGCTGCCCAGTACGATCCACAGATAGGAGGCCGTACCGAATTTTGCACCCATGACGGCGCCGAAGATCGGTCCCAGCCCCGCGATGTTGAGGAACTGGATCATAAAGATTTTCCACGGCGGCAGCGGCAGATAGTCCACGCCGTCCCGTTTCGTGTAGGCCGGCGTCAGGCGGGAAGGATCGGCGCCGAATACCCGTTCGACGAATTTGCCGTAAAGAAAATATCCCCCGATCAATGCGGCGAGGGCGATGCTGAAAGTAATCATGGTGCGAAACGGTTATCCGAACGGCAACGACGGTCGCAGTCCGGGAAAATTACGAAAGCCTCTTTCGGCGATTGCGTGTTCGGAACGATTATATACTTCGAAGGACCGATCCGTCTTTACGGAAAAATGCGGATTCCGGCTCCCCGTACTGCACGGTTCGGGATGGTTGCCTCCGTCCCTCCGGGGCCGCTTCTTTTCGTTCTTCCCGCGGAGGAAGAATCGTGTCCGCAGACTGGAACGGAATTATGTACCGTTCGTCCGAAGCCTGTATCCGGTGTCTGTCCGATGTGCCGGCGGAAGGTTCGGTTGCCCGATCCGATAGCTGTCGCTCGCGACCTGTGGCCGAGAATTCGTACAGGGACCTTATTTCCTCGCGAAGTTGTGGCCCGGCGGCAGCCATTCGGGAATACGGTGCGGATCCCCCGCGGGTACTCCGTGTATATAATCGGAATTCCGTTATTCGCCGTAGTGGAAACGGATCGTCTGCGTACAGTCCGGATGGAGTGTCTTGGCTACGGGACAGGTTGCGGCGGCGCGTTCCAGTACGGTGCGGATCTTGGGAGCGTAGTCGGATGGGAAGCGGACATCGACGATGATTTCTCCGATCCGGCGCGGGTCGGCGCTCATCACTTTGGTGATGCTGAGTCGTGTACCGTCGATGTCGATCTGCTGCGTCTGGGCGGCGATACCCATCAGCGTCATCATGCAGCTGCCCAGTGCGGCGGCGACCAGGTCGGTCGGCGAGAACGCTTCGCCTTTGCCGTGGTTATCGACCGGAGCGTCGGTCAGAATCTTGCGGCCCGACTGTACGTGGGTCGCTTCGGTGCGGAGTCCGCCCAGATAGACGGTTTCTACGGTTGCCATATTGCGGTTCGTTTAGTGATCGTTATCGGATATATCCGCCGGTAGGGGCGGCGGTCTTTGCAAAGGTACGAAATTTAACGGTTATGTCGTATGCCGCTGAAGAACGAATACGACGGCTGCCCGCAATGTTTCCCGGACCCTGGCGGAGGTGGATGGGGCTTCTGCAACCGGGCAGCGAGAGCGACGGTCGGAAATTCGCATTTCCCGACCGGAGTGTACGGGAGGGTGATCGAGAAAATAAAGGTGAAAATCGTTCCGGCTTCTGTCGCAGAACGGGAATTCCGGCGGTGTCGGAGCTGCCCTTGCGACGGCTTTTTGATCACGGCGGGGCGGGCGGGAGCGTGTTTTCGCGGATTTTTGCGATCTTTGCACGAAAGATCTCTTCCTGCCATGAATATCAAATCCGCCGTCTTCACCGTCAGCAGCCAGAAACTCTCGCAATGCCCTTCGGACGGACTGCCCGAATTCGCATTCATCGGCCGTTCGAACGTGGGCAAGTCGTCGCTCATCAATATGCTTTCCGACCGTCCGGGACTGGCCAAGGTCTCTTCCACGCCGGGCAAGACCCGTCTTATCAACCATTTCCGGATGGACGACCGCTGGTATCTGGTCGATTTGCCGGGCTACGGCTATGCGCGAGTGTCGAAAAGCGAGCGGGGAGCGTTCTCGAAGCTGATTACCGATTATGTGCTGCGCAGGGAGAACATGGTGTTCCTTTTCGTGCTGGTCGATTCGAGGCTCGAGCCTCAGAAGATCGATCTCGCTTTTATCGATATGCTCGGCGAGCACGGTGTACCTTTCGGGATCGTTTTCACCAAGAGCGACAAACTGTCGTCCGACCAGCTCGCTTCCCATGCGGCCCGTTATCGCCGGGTGCTGCTCGGCAGTTGGGAAGAATTGCCCCCGATGTTCGTCACTTCGTCGGAAAAGAAGAAGGGGCGCGGGGAGATTCTCGATTTTATCGGAGGGTGCCTCGAAACGGTCGGCGGACGGTAAACGGTCGGCCCGGTGCGACCGATATGAATTCCGGTGTATATTTTGTCGATAAAAAACGGCCGTAGAGCGTCGATTTTCGCTAAAATGGCTTACATTTGCGTCCAAAAGATCAACTCTTCAGATCATGGCGATTCATAAACTCAAAATCTTCTCCTGCCGCGGTTCGCGCTATCTGGCCGAAAAGATAGCGGCTAATTTCGGAATCGAGCTCGGAAACTCTCAGGTTCTGGAGTTCAGCGACGGCGAATTTCAGCCCGCATACGACGAAAGTATCCGGGGGTGCACCGTCTTTATCGTGCAATCCACTTTCCCGCCTGCGGACAATCTGATGGAGTTGCTGTTGATGATCGATGCGGCCCACCGGGCGTCGGCCCACCGCGTGATCGCCGTGATGCCCTATTTCGGTTGGGCGCGTCAGGACCGCAAAGACCGTCCCCGCGTCTCCATCGGGGCCAAACTGGTGGCCAACCTGCTGCGTGCCGCCGGAGTGGACCGTATTATGACGATGGATCTGCATGCCGACCAGATTCAGGGCTTCTTCGACATTCCGGTCGATCATCTTTATGCCAGCGGTATTTTCGTACCTTATATGAAAAATTTGCAGATGGAGAATCTCTCCATCGCCGCTCCCGATATGGGCGGGGCCAAACGGGCCCATGCCTATTCCCAGTACCTGAATGCTCCGATGATTATCTGCCACAAGCAGCGGGAAAGAGCCAATGTGGTAGGGTCCATTACGGCCATCGGCGAGGTCAAAGACCGCAATATCATCATCATGGACGATATGATCGATACGGCCGGAACGATTACCAAGGCTGCCGACATGTTCATGGAAAAGGGCGCGCGCAGCGTCCGTGCGGCCGTTACCCATCCCGTGTTGTCGGGTCCGGCCTACGACCGCATCAACAACAGCGCCCTCTCCGAAGTGATCGTGACGGACTCCATTCCGCTCAAGCAGGGCGAAGACCTCTCGAAGTTCACCGTGTTGTCCGTAGCCGATCTGTTCGCCGATGTGATCGAGCGCGTGCACGATTACAAGGAGATCAGTTCGAAATTCATCTTCTGATCCGTCGGAGGAAATCGGACGGAGAGCGAGAAAAGATTCGCTCCGAATTTGGAATTTCGTAAAAATGAATTAATTTTGTGCCTCGGTCGAGCCGAGCTCCTTATATGGAAGGAAAGTTGGGTGAGTGGCTGAAACCAGCAGTTTGCTAAACTGCCGTACCGGGTTACCGGTACCGGGGGTTCGAATCCCCCACTTTCCGCAGAAGGGTATCCGAATTTCGGATACCCTTTTTGTTTGGATTGATACATGTACGTTATTTCTGCTTTTCCGGTACGTATGCTTGCGGGACGGTTCTGTTTTTATCGTGATGATATCCTATAGTACAGACTTTTGTTTTCAGGCTTTTTTTACT
>UROX01000045.1 GCA_900549685.1 uncultured Alistipes sp. | reverse complement strand
TAGTAAATACAGATAACCCATATTCCGCATCTCCCAATTCGCCCTGCAAAAATGTAGTCCGAAGCAGCCCGGAACCGGACGAAAGGCTTCATACAGCTGCCCGGAACAAGGTAAGCCTCTCGGTCCGCACACTCAGCCCGGACAAAGGTTTCGTCCCCGGACAAGGCGAGACGAATTTTCAGACAACGAGTTTTTCGCATGCGCACAGACAACCGGCGCATCCGCTCTGCCATCGCCCGTTCGACCGGCTCCGGAAACATCGCATGGATTTCGATCGAACGGCCCGTTCCTCGACATGAAGATACCTCGAATACTATGATAGCGCCCCTGGCGAGCGCCCGGTTTCTGTTTCTGTTTCTGTTTCCGGCCCCGAAAGGGCCCCAACACACGCCGCCCCGCCCGTCACGGCGCGGCAAGCGAACACCGACTAAGCCTCCGCGGGAGGCGTCGGCCCGAACGTCACTTCGATCTTGTCGATCCGGCGTCCGGCCACGGCTTCGACCTTGAGCTTCAGGTCCCGATACGAAAGCCGTTCGCCCTGTCGCAGAAAATCTTTCCGTATCTCGAGCATCAATCCCGCCACCGTCTCGGCTTCGCCTTTCACCTCGTCCAGATAATCGTCGTCGAGACCGAGGACCTTCAGCAAATCGTTCAAATGGGTTTTGCCGTCGAACAGATAGACATTCGGTGCGAGCTTCGAGTAGAAAGACTGTTCGACATCGGATTCATCCGATATTTCGCCCACGATCTCCTCGAGAATATCTTCGAGCGAGACCAGTCCCAGCGTCGATCCGTATTCGTCCACGACGATGGCCATATGGATTTTATGTGTCTGGAACTCTTCGAGCAACTCGTTGATTTTCTTATGTTCCGGAACGAAATAGGGCTTGCGGATCAGGTTCCGCCACTCGAATGTAGCGTCATGCGAGACATAAGGCAGCAGGTCCTTGACATAGAGGACGCCCTTGACATTGTCCAGACTCTCTTCGTAGACCGGAATCCGCGAAAAGCCCGATGCGATGATGACTTCCCGCACACGGTCGAATCCGTCCCGCATATCGAGCGCGACGACATCGATCCGGGGTTTCATAATCTCGACCACCTCCGTATGCACGAAATCGACGATACCCGAAAGCATCTGTTTCTCCTCGGCCGACTGGTCCGAGGTCATTTCGATGGCATTGGAAAGCTCGTCGATCGAGATGTTCACTTTTTTCTTGGCCACGCTTTCGTTGATATAGCTCCCCGAACGGATCAGCAGCCACGACAGAGGTCGGAACAGACGACCGAGCAAAGAGAGCGGCAGGGCCGTGATTCTCGCCATACGCAACGGATTGTACGACGCGAAAATCTTGGGCATGATCTCTCCGAAAAGCAGCAGCAGGAACGTGACGATCACCATCTTGACCAGAAACTCCACTCCGCTCGCTCCGCCGAAGTCGATGAGCGAGTCGATCAACCCGTTCGAGAGAATGACGATACAGATATTGACCAGGTTGTTGGCAATCAGAATCGAAGCGAGCAAATAATCGGGCTGGCCCAACAGACGGAGGATGGCTCGGCTGCTACGATCCGGCGCATTTTTCAAATGGGCGATATTGCGCGGCGACAACGAGAAAAAGGCCGCTTCCGATCCCGACACGAGAGCCGAACAGATCAGCAACAGCACGACGACAGCGAGGGTCGCACCCTCGGGCCATCCGAAAGGATAAAAGACGACAGACTGAGACAAACAGGCGATCAAGACGTAAAATACTGAAAACGGGACAGGGAGAAAAATCCGCCGGAATTTTTCTCCCTGTCTTTATGGGTTAGACTGAACGTTTCCCGTCCGGCGACGGAACGGATGTCTCCGACTCAGGGTCGAAACGCCTGCCGATCAATCGAACAACGAATGGTTCGACTGAGGCTTTTCGGAAGACGCGTTCTCGTCCTTGAGCACGACACGCGAACTGCGGCCGCCGCCTTCGTTCGCATTGTCCTTGACGAACTTGATGTTGCGACGAACGAATGCAGGCCGGTTTTCCAGCGCATCGATATCGATGCCGGAATCCTGATCGCGCTTGGATTCGATGGCGGGCTGCATCGCCGGCGCAGCGAATGGCGACGGCTGCGACGAGGCAATGGGCCGGGCCGTCGGACGCTCGAACGGCTTGGGAGCCTCGCGCACGGGTTCCGGCGCAGAACGTTTTATCCGCGTGCGGAACGGTCCCGACACTTCGGGTTCCGGCTCGGGTTCGGGTTCGTAAGGCTGTTCCTCGGGCAACTCCTCCTGCCGAACGGGTTCGGCCGCCTTGCGCATGGCATCCTTATAACCCTGCAAAGGCGAGTAGGAAACCATGTTCATCTGCGCGTAATCGAATCCCGTAGCGATGATCGTCACTTCGATGTCGGAACCCAGCGCAGGATCCTTGCCTGCACCCCATATAATATCGGCATTGTTTCCGGCACGTTCCTGAATGTATTCGGTAATCATGTACGTCTCCTCGAGCGTGATCTCCTCCTCGCCCGAGGTGATGTTGATGAGAATGTTCTTGGCACCGGCAATGTCGTTGTGGTTGAGCAGAGGCGATTCGAGCGCCATGTTGGCCACCGTCATGGCCCGGTCCTCGCCCGAAGCGCGGCCCGATCCCATCAGCGCTACGCCGCTATTGGTCATAACGGTCTGCACATCGGCGAAATCGACGTTCACCGTATTCTCGCGCGTAATCACCTCGGCGATTCCCCTCGCCGCCGTCGCCAGAATGTCGTCGGCCTTGCCGAAGGCTTCGGTCAGCGTCAGCTTGCCGAAGATCTCCTGAATATTCTCGTTGTTGATGAGCAGCAGCGAATCGACGCACTCCCTCAATTCGTCGATACCCTGATAGGCCTGTTTCATCCGTTTGGGTCCTTCCGTCTTGAAAGGGATCGTCACGATGGCCACCGTCAGGATACCCAGCTCGCGGGCCGCCTTGGCAATCACCGGAGCGGCTCCGGTTCCCGTGCCGCCGCCCATACCGGCCGTGATGAACACCATCTTGGTGCCCTCGCGTTTATAGATTTCGACGATCTCGTCCAGACTCTCCAGAGCGGCCTGCCGTCCCTTTTCGGGATTGTTACCGGCTCCCAGTCCGTTCTGTCCCAACCGGACCTTGACCGGCACAGGACTGTTGCGCAGGGCCTGAGGGTCGGTGTTGCACACCATGAACGACACATCCGCAATCTCCAAATCAAACATATGGTTCACGGCATTGCTGCCGCCGCCTCCCACTCCCGTCACCATGATGATGGACGGAGAGAGCTTGGGAATCTCAAAATCGATGATCTTATCTACCTCGGGCATCTTGTTCCTTGATTATCTTTTATACGTTTATTCCGATAGACGATACCCGCAGGCGATGCCCGCGGGTACGGCGACCGACGCATCAGATCTCGTTGTCGTCGATCACTTCGTCGAACATATTGGTCACTTTTTCTTTCAGCTTCGAGAAAAATCCCGGCTTTTTCCGCCGTACCGGTTCTTCCGGCACATCGGTATAATCGTCTGCTGCGGCAGGCCGGTCGTTTTCGGTCCGCGCCGCAGCGCCTCTGCGATACAGGTCGTTGATTTTGGCAGCCCCCCCGGCAGACCGTGCCGTACCGTAGGCCCCCGTCGAATCGCTTCCTGCAGAGGCCGCCGGAGCCGCCGTCACAGGACGCGCTTTCTGCACTTTCGAAGGCTTCCCTTCGGCAATGGCTTTGGCCAGAATACCTGCTGCGGTCGCCATATCGGGCGTACCGGCCAACTCCAGACTCTCCTCGGTGAACGGAGCTTCGGGACCCGCGATGCGGACATCGAGTCCCGTATAGCTTTTGAACAGCGCATCCAGATCGCGCAACTGCGCGCCGCCGCCGGTCAGCACCACACCGGCCCCCAGCTTGTCGCCATAGCCCGATTTCTTGATCTCCTCCATCACGAAGTCGATGATGTCCAGCATCCGGGCCTCGATGATGGCCGCCAGATTCTGGCAAGAGATCTCCTTGGGCGCCTTGGCGCTCAAGCCGGGCGTCGTGATGTATTTGTCGGGCTGCGCCTTGTCGCGCATGGCCCCGCCGTAACGGGTTTTAAGACTCTCGACATGTTTTTCGAGAATCCCGTAGGAACGGATATCCTTGTTGATGACATTACCGCCCATGGGGACGATGCCCACATGGCGGACGATTTTCTTCTGGAACACGACCACGTCCGTCGTTCCGCCGCCGATGTCCACCACGGCCACGCCCTCCTCCTTCTCGTCGTCGGACAGAACGGCTTCGGCCGAAGCCACGGCATTGAGGTAAAGTCCCAGCGGAGAGATGCCGACCCGCTTGAGCGCCATTTCGACACGGCCGATGGCCGTCGAATCGCCCAGCACGATGTTGAACGTCGAGGCGAGCTTGTTCCCGAACGTACCCACGGGGCTGTCGGTTTCCTCCTCGTCGTCCACCACATAGCTCTGCGGAATGATCTGGAGGATCTTCTCTCCTTCGGGAGCGGGGACATTGCGCATGCTGTCGTGCAACCGCTGCACGTCTTCCTGACGGATTTCGCCTCCGCGGCTGGCGAAGACGTGATACGGATGCCTCACGCTGCGGACATGTTGGCCCGACACGCCGGCATACGCCTCGGTGATACGGATATTCTGTCGTTGCTCGATGGCTTCCACCGTCGCCTTGATGCTGCGCGAGACCAGTTCGATGTTCTTGATTTCGCCCCGGATCATACCCATCCCTTGTACGGGGGAGACCTCGCGGTCCAGAATCCTGATCTTTCCGTCCTCGGCTTTCGTGCCGACGACCGTCACCACGGTATTGGTCCCCAAGTCTATCGCAACAATGTAATCTCCGTTTTCCACTTTACTCTCCATGTTATTTGATGCAGACAATCTGATCTTTATAATCCAAATCGATATACCGATAACGGTCCCATCCCTCGTAGGCCGCCCCGTTGCGATAAAAGCTCATCAGCTTATCGAGCTTCTCGCGATAACCGTCGAGGCTACCGAGCCGGACGACCTGATTGCCGGCCCGCGGAACGATCTCTACGGAAGGACCTTCGGCGCCGTCCGGAGCGCTGTCGTCCACATTGATTTGCACGACGAATGCTTTCCAGAAGGCGTCATTATCCACGAATTTCACAAAATTAATCAGTTTAACCAAAAACGAATAATTTTTCGCCACTTTTTTTTCCTCGCTTCCGGCCAGCGAATCCAACGGGCCGACGTATCCCCGGCGGAAGGGAGGGCGGAAACGGCCGGTCACCACAGGCACATATTCCACGCACTGCCTCTGTAACGGCAGGATGCAATCGTCCTCGGTTACATAAAAATCATAGCCTTCGATGCTGTTCATCCGCATCACGGGCCGCCGCTGGGTCAGTTCGACATGGAGCCGTCCGTCGAAAGACGTATAGACGCGGGCCGTCTTGACGAAGCCGCGTTTGCGGACCAACGATTCGAGTTCGAGCGTATTGATCGACGAGAGTTCCCGCCCGACCAACGGCACTTTCTCGGTCTCGAACCAACCCCTGACCATCGCCGGCGTGATGAACCTCCGCTCGGCGCTGTCGAGCACCCGCACCTCGACGCTGCGACACGTCCGCTCCCGACGGCACTCGCCCGAGTAACGCGAGACGACGATCACGTAGACGAGAATAGCCGTCCACGTCAATACGTTCAGGGTTATGGCCAACGGTCTTTTCACGGCACGGGAATTACGGCAGCAGGGACAGCCGTTCGGCGATGGGTTCGCAGAAACGGTCGATGTCTCCGGCACCGAAAGTTACCAACAATTCCGGATTTTTCCGCGTCACCTCCTCCAACAACCGTTCCTTTTCCACAATCTGTGCCGGAACGGAAATCAGAGGCAACATCATGTCCGAACAGACCCCCTCTATGGGTTCCTCGCGAGCCGGATAGATCGGCAGCAGCAGCACTTCGTCGGCAAGCGACAGCGAAGCGGCGAACTCCCGGTAGAAATCCCGGGTACGGGTATAGAGGTGGGGCTGGAAAACGACGGTAAGTCTGCGGCCGGGAAACATGCCGCGCACCGACTCGATCGCCGCACGCAGCTCGTCGGGGTGATGGGCGTAGTCGTCCATATAGATCCGCCGGGGCGTGTTGATGTAGAAATCGAAACGCCGCCGGACACCGGCGAACGAAGCCATCGCGCCGCGGAGCTTTTCCTCGTCGAAACCGGCCACCCACAGCATGGCTGCCGCAGCGATGCAGTTCTCGACATTGATACGCCCCGGAATGCCGAGCGTACAGTCCCGGATCGTCCGGTCGGGACATACCAGATCGAACATATACCGTCCGTCGTTGAGCACCCGCACCCGGTCGGCATGGAAATCGGCCGGACCGTCGAAAGCATAACGGAAGACACGCAGATCGGCATTGCGGACGGCAAGGTCCACGCCCCGGCGGATAACGAGCGTCCCGCCCGGTTTGATCCGGGCGATGAAATCCGAAAAAGCCTCCCGCACGGCTTCGTGCGTTCCGTATATGTCCAGATGGTCGGCATCGGCCGCCGTGACGACGGCCACGTCGGGCTGCAACTGCAGGAACGAACGGTCGAACTCGTCGGCCTCCACGGCGAGCCGGTCGCCCGGACCGAGCACGAGGTTGCTGTCGAAATTCTTGGAAATTCCACCCAGAAAAGCGCTGCCACCGCCGCCAGCCTCACGGTTGAACCATGCGGTCATCGTCGTCGTCGTCGTCTTACCATGCGTCCCGGCCACGGCCATCACATACTTGCCGCGGGAGACGACGCCCAGCATCCGCGAACGCTTGACGACCTCGAATCCGCCCGAACGGAAAAAATTCAACTGCCTGTGGTCGGACGGCAGAGCCGGCGTGTAGACGACCATCGTATCGGAAGGGTCTTTGAACTCATCGGGAATCGTATCGACCGAATCCTCGTACGTCACCCCGATGCCCTCGCACTCCAGCGCAGCAGTCAGCGCCGAGGGCGTACGGTCGTATCCGGCCACTTTTTTACCCTCGTGAACGAAGTAGCGGGCCAGTGCGCTCATGCCGATTCCGCCCACGCCGAGAAAATATATTTTGCTAAACTCCATTTTTATTTCTTTACAACACCCAATATCTCATCCACGATCCGATCGGCCGAATCCGCCACTCCCAACTTCATCATGTTCAACCGCATGCGTTCCATACGCTGCGGATCGGCAAGCAGTTTTTCGACAGTCGGGAACACGCCGCGGACGGCCTCGTCGTCGCGCACTATCGCAGCCGCGTCCTTTTCGACAAGCGCCATCGCATTTTTGGTCTGATGGTCTTCGGCCACATTGGGCGAAGGAACGAAAACAGCGGGTTTGCCGACCAGACAAAGCTCCGAAATCGTTCCGGCTCCGGAGCGGCCCACCACGACATCGGAGGCGGCATAGGCCAGATCCATCCGTTCGATGAACGCCCCCCGCCAGATCGAGGGGGCGGTACGTCCGGCCATGAAACCGTCCATCTCCCGCTCGTAATATTTACCCGTCTGCCAGATTACCTGAAGACGCCCTTCGGCGACCAGCCGATCGACCTCGGCCTTCATCGTCTCGTTCAGCGTGCGGGTGCCGAGGCTGCCGCCGACCACCAGCACGACCGGCTTGTCGGGCGTAAATCCGAAATAATCGAGCGCCTCGGCCCGCAGGTCGCCGCTCCGGCTGAAATGTCCCCGCAACGGATTGCCCGTCATCACGATCCTGTCCTTCGGGAAGAAACGGTCCATTCCCTCGTAGGCGACGCATATCCGCCGGGCACCGGAGGCCAGGATCTTGTTGGTCACGCCGGCATAGGAATTCTGCTCCTGGATAACGGTCGGCACCCCCATCCGCTGGGCGCTCCACAGCACGGGCGCACTGGCATAACCGCCGAATCCGACCGCCGCGTCGGCTCCGAAGCGACGGACGATGCGACGGGCGCGGCTTACCGATGAGATCACTTTGAAAGGCAACAACAGATTGGCCGGGGTCAGCTTCCGCTGCAAGCCCGCCACGGGAAGCCCTTCGATGCGGTAACCCAATGCAGGAATCTTTTCCATTTCCATTTTGCCTTCGGCTCCGACGAAAAGCAGTTCCACGCCATCGCCCAACCGACGCTGCAACGCTTCGGCCACAGCTACGGCCGGATAGATATGACCGCCCGTACCGCCGCCGCTCAATATGATTTTCAGTTTTCGTTCCATGTCTCGCACATCTTATATTTCGGCATCGCGTCGCCGCGACATTCCGGCATTCCTGTCAATCCAGCATCGTCTGTCCTTTGGGCCGGTCGAGCGACTGCTCCTTGACCTGGCGGCTGATGCCGAGAATCAGGCCGAGCGCCCCGCAGGTGAATACGATGGACGAACCGCCGAGACTGATGAGCGGCAGTGTCTGTCCCGTCACTGGGAAAATACAGACGGACACCAGCATATTGCAAATCGCCTGAAAAGTAATCATCAGACACAATCCCAGCACCAGCAGACTGGGGAAAGCCGTCCCGCAACTGCGGAAAGTCACGATGCCCCGGAAAAATATACACAGATAAAGAAACAGAATCCCGACAGCCCCCACGAAACCGTATTCCTCGACGATAAATGCATAGGCAAAGTCCGAATAGGAGTGCGGCAGATTCGACCGTTGGGTACTGTTGCCCGGCCCTTTGCCCAGCAGACCGCCCGACGCGATGGCGATGCGGGCCTGATCCTGCTGCAGGTTGTCGTCGTCGCTCTGCCGGTCCACCTGTTCGGACGGATCGATCAGCGCTCCGATCCCCAGCCGATTGACCCACGTATGCGAACGTCCGATATTGAACACGTACATGAACGATATGGCCAGCGCCATAACCACGACGATCAGCCCCACGAGCCGCCAGAGTTCCCGCACCCGCACCCGTCCCATATAGAGCATGATCCAACAGGTGACGAACGTAATGGCCGACGTCGAGAAATTCGATATGAAAATCGCTCCGCAGGCCACGACGATGGGTCCCAGAATCGGAATGGTCGTCTGGGTAAGAATATCGAAATTCTTGCGGCTGTTCTTCTGCCAGCCGCTCACCGTGAGGGCGGGCAGCAGCGGAATCTTATGGATGATCGTCTGCCGCTTGGCCAGTTGCTGGGCCAGAATGGCGATCAGCGCGATGCGCAGGAAATCCGAAGGCTGGAACGTCACGCCGATGATCGGGATGCGTATCCAGCGGGACGCGCTGTTGAGATTGACCCCGATGAAAAACGTCAGCAGCATGAAAAACAGCGCCGCACAGAACACCAGCGCCAAAAACCGGGGACGGGCATAGCGCTGATAATTCACCTTGTGGATGAAGATCATCGCCGCAAACCCCAGCAGGATGAATTTGAGCTGAGACAGAAAATAATGGGCCGTATCGCCCCCTGCCTTACGGTAGGCCATCGAGGCGGTCGAAGAATAGATGACCAGCAGCGAAACGACCGCCAGAATGGCGATGATGACCCACAGCACCTTGTCTCCGCCGAAAAAGCGGTCGAAAAACCCGGGACGTTCCATCCGGGAAGTTTCTTGCTCTGCCATATCCGTTCCCTGTTGCATATTACCGTATTGTCAGACCGAACGGGAAAGCGTAAGCACCCATTCCTTGAATTCCCTACCCCGTTCCTCGTAATTCTTGAACAGATCGAAGCTCGCGCAGGCGGGCGACAGCAGCACCGTATCGCCCGGACCGGCACTCCGCCGCGCCGCGGCCATAGCGTCCTCGATCGAGTGCGTGTCGATGATCTCCGGCACGTGCCCCTCGAAGGCGGCGATCAGCTTGGCATTGTCCACCCCCATGCAGACCAGCGTCTTGACCTTCCGTTCGGCCAGCGGATAGAGCCGGCTGTAATCGTTCCCTTTGTCGGTTCCTCCGGCGATCCACACCACCGGACGCGTCATGCTTCCGAGCGCATACCAGACCGAATCGACATTGGTCGCTTTCGAATCGTTGATATAGGCCACGCCGTCCACCGTGCCGCAGGGTTCGAGGCGGTGTTCCACGCCTCCGAACGCGCAGGCCGCCTCCCGGATCGTCTCGGGTTCCACTCCGGCGCACAAAGCGGCCAGCGAAGCTGCCATCGCATTGTAGGCGTTGTGGAGTCCCTTGATCCGCAACGCTTCGGCAGCGATCTCGACGCTCCGTCCGCAGGCCTCGGCCCGGATCGTTCCGTCCCGAAGCTCGGCCGCGCATCCCGCCTTTCCGTCGGCCGTGAAAGGCAGAACGGTCATATCCAGCGTATGCGCAGACAGATCGGCCGAGGTCAAAGGATCGTCGGCGCAGTAAATGAAACTGTCCGCAGGTCTCTGGTTGCGGATGATACGGAACTTGCTGTCCACGTAATTCTGCAACTTGTAGTCGTATCGGTCGAGGTGGTCGGGCGTGATGTTCATCAGCACGGCGACATCAGCCCTGAAATCGAAACATCCGTCCAGCTGAAAACTACTCAGCTCGATGACATACCAGTCGTAACCGCCCTCGGCCACGGCCAGCGCGAAACTCTGCCCGATGTTGCCCGTCAGCGCCGCTTTCATGCCCGCCCTACGGAGAATCTCGTAGATCAGCGTCGTGGTGGTCGTCTTGCCGTTGCTGCCGGTGATGCAGATCGTCCGTCCCGAAGCATAGGGCGCCGCGAACTCGATTTCGGAAATCACGGGAACGCCCTTTTCGCGGAGCGCCCGCACCATCGGAGCCTTGTCGGGGATGCCGGGACTTTTGACCACCCGGTCGGCATTCAGTATCTTTTCGGGCGTATGCAGACCTTCCTCATAGGGAATATCCCATTGCCGGAGCAGTTTCTTGTATTTGGCGGCGATCACGCCCATATCCGACAAAAAGACGTCGAAACCCTTGCGCCGAGCCAACACGGCCGCGCCGCATCCGCTCTCTCCTCCTCCCAGAACGACGATTCTCTGCATGACTATCTGATTTTAAGCGTTACGAGGGTAACGGCCGCGAGAAGCAGCTGCACGATCCAGAACCGCACGACGATCTTGGACTCGAAGTACCCTTTCTTCTGATAATGATGATGCAACGGCGACATGAGAAAGATTCGCCTCCCCTCGCCGAAGCGTTTTTTGGTATATTTGAAATAGGCCACCTGAAGGATGACCGAGAGACTCTCGACGAAGAAAATGCCGCAGAGGATGGGCAACAGCAGCTCCTTGCGGATCAACAGCGCGAACACGGCGATGATGCCGCCGATGGCCAGGCTGCCCGTATCGCCCATGAACACCTGCGCAGGATAGCAGTTGTACCACATGAAACCGAACAGCGCCCCGGCGAAAGCCGCCGCAAAGACGACCAGCTCGCCGCTGGCGGGGATATACATGATATTGAGGTAATCGGCATAGATGAGGTTACCCGACAGATAGGCCAGAATGCCGAGCGTGACGACAATCGTCGCCGATACGCCCGAGGCCAGCCCGTCCAGCCCGTCGGTCAGGTTCGCACCGTTCGAGACGGCCGTAATGACCAGTATGGCGATGGCTACGTACACGATCCAACTCCAGAAATCGGCCCGCCCGCTGTCGCCGGGAATCAGCCAGTGGTAGTCGAACTCGTTGTCCTTGATGAACGGGATCGTGGTCTTGATACTCTTCTCGGCCGGCGTCACGTATACGGCGCTCTGTTCTCCGTTATCGGTTACGTACTCCACCTGCGCGCGCGGCGAGGCGGCGTCGAGTTTCTCCTTGACGACGATCTGCGGACTGAGCCACATGACGCAGCCCACGATCAGACCGAGGCCCACCTGTCCGACGACCTTGTAACGGCCGTTGAGTCCCTCTTTGTTTTTACGGAACACCTTGATGAAATCGTCCAGAAACCCGATGGTCCCGAGCCACAGCGTCGAAACGATCATCAACTGCGTGTAGACATTGGTGAGATCGCCCAGCAGCAGTGTCGGCACCAGAATCGAGAGCAGGATGATGACGCCGCCCATCGTCGGCGTGCCCCGTTTCTGCAACTGTCCCTCGAGACCGAGGTTGCGCACCTCCTCGCCGATCTGCTTGCGTTGCAACAGACGGATGATCTTCCGTCCGAAAATCATTCCGATCACGAGCGCCAGAATGATAGCCGCCGCAGCCCGGAACGACAGCGACAGGAACATGCCCGCCCCGGGAATATCGAAATGCTGCGAAAGGTATTTGACCAAATGGTATAACATAGAATCTTACTGTTTTCTGTTCTCTTTTTCCGTGTCGGACAATCACGCTTCCCTCGCGGGCTGCGGATTCATGCGCATGGCCTCGCGCACCTGTTCCCGGTCGTCGAAATGATGTTTGACGCCACCCGCGTCCTGATAGGTCTCGTGCCCCTTGCCGGCCACCAGCACAATGTCGCCCGGGCGGGCCAGCGCGACGGCCGTACGGATCGCTTCGCGGCGATCTACGATGCACAGATAGCGCGAGTCGGGATCGAGCCCGGCCTTCATCTCGGCGAGAATCGCTTCGGGATCCTCCGTGCGGGGGTTGTCCGATGTAAGGATCGCCATATCGCTCCCTTCCACGGCTATCCGCGCCATTTCGGGACGCTTCGTTCGGTCGCGGTCACCGCCGCACCCCACCACGACATAGAATTTCTGCCCCTCCTTGCGCACCTCGTCGATCGTACGGATGACATTTTGCAGCGCATCGGGCGTGTGGGCGTAATCGACGACGGCCGTGATGCCGTCCGCGGAACGGATCGTCTCGAAACGTCCACTGACGGGAAACAGACCGCTCAACTCGCGGAGCACATCGTCGCGCCCGGCTCCCAACAGCAGCGCCGCGGCATAGACGGCCGTCAGGTTGTAGGCGTTGAACCGTCCGAGGAAGCGCACCCACACCTCGGCGCCGTCCAGATCGAGCTGCATGCCGTCGAACAGCGTCTCGACGATCCGGCAGCGGAAATCGGCAAACGTCCGCAGCGCATACGTCTTGACCGAAGCCCGGGTATTCTGCACCATGACCATGCCGTTGCGGTCGTCGGCATTCGTCAGCGCGAACGCTCCGGCAGGCAGACCGTCGAAAAGCAGTTTCTTGGCCCGGATATATTCGGCGAACGTATGATGATAATCCAGATGATCGTGCGTGAGGTTGCTGAAAACGGCCCCGGCGAACGTCAGGCCCTCGGTCCGGTGCTGCACGAGACTGTGCGAGCTGACCTCCATGAAGCAGAACTCGCAGCCGCGGTCGGCCATTTCGGCCATCATGGCATTCAGCCGGATGCTGTCGGGCGTGGTATGGGTCGATTCGCGCCGCTCGTCGTCGATACAATAGGTCACCGTCGAAATCAGTCCCGCCTTATAACCCAGTTTGCGGAACAGGTCGTAGAGCAGCGTGGCCGTCGTCGTCTTGCCGTTGGTGCCCGTGACGCCCACCAGCCGGAGCCGGCGGCTCGGATGGCCGTAAAAGGCCGAGGCGATACGGCCGAGCGCCACCGACGAATCGGGCACCCGCACATAGGTCGTCGCCGGATCGAGCCGTTCGGGCAGCTCCTCGCATACGATGGCCGCCGCACCCTGCGCGACGGCGGCTCCGATGAAACGGTGTCCGTCCGTCTGCGTCCCGCGCGTGGCGAAAAAAAGCGCTCCCCGACCCGCTTTTCGCGAATCGAACGTCAGAGAGTCGATCCCGACCGAGAGATCGCCCTCGACCGAGATCACTTCCGTGTCTTTCAAAAGATCTTCCAACATGCCGCACATTTTTATCCAATGTACAAAAGTACGCTTTTAGGAGTCAGAATGAAAAAATAATCTTCATTTAATCGACGAAAACGCACCGATCCCGTTCCTCAACATCCCGACATACCGGCCATCTATTTGCGGAACAGGGTTCTGCGGGAGACGTTTTCTTTTTTCTCCCCGCCGGAATTTTTCGTCCCGACGAGCACGCGGTCGATCGTCTCCTTGTCGCCGGCGATCCACACCATATCGTAGGGCATGAACCGCACCAGCCCCAGCGGCTCGACATAGGTTCCGTCGCTGCGTTCGATGCCGATAATCAGACACTCGTCCCGACACATCATGCCGAACTGCGACACCGTCATGCCGATGAGCACCGACCGCTCGCCCACCGAGAACTGATACATCGCCGCCTCCTCGCGGTCCTCCGGCGACGGCGCCACCTCGGCGACCAAGGCGAACTGCCGAAGCTGTTCGTCGGTCCCCACGACCGAAATGCGGTCCGCCGGCATGAACACCGTCTCGGCCGTCGGGGCGTTGAGCCGGTGGCTTCCCCGGAGCAGCGAAACGACCGTCACCCCGTAATGGACCCTCAGATCGAGTTCACGGAAACTTTTGCCGACGAGCGGACTGTCCCCCGAAACGGTCATGCGGGCCTGATGCAGAAACTTGGCCGTCGAATGGGCCGTCCGGACCACCGTGCTCAACTCCTGTTCGTTCAGATTGGCGAAGAACCGGCGTTCGAAACGCAGGAATCCCCGCTTGATCCGCTTCCAGAACAGCGCCATGAACGACACGAACAGCACGAAAACGATCGCCGTTCCCCACCGGAACGCCCCCAGATGGGCGACCACGGTCATGACGAACATCCACGCCACGAGAATCCGCAACACGACCAGCGAAACGATCAGCCCGTGGTTGAACCGCGGATCGTTCCACAGCGGCACGAACAGCCGCCGGTTGAGATGGCGCACGGCCAGCGCCCACAGGAGCGGCGACATGAATATGATCGTCGTGGTAGTCGCCAACAGCCGGCCCGCCGCACCCTCGAAACGCCGCTCGATGAAAGGCGTATAATAACTCGACGAAACCCAGACGATTCCGCCCAACAGCACCGAATAAAGCGCGATGTTGAGCAGCGATTTCTTGAGCAGCGACATCCACTCCCGCTCGTTATTGACGGTCTGCGAACCCGCGCCGTAGCGCGACAGCAGGCTCTTGACCCGCCCGGGAATCCATTTGTCGAGCCTGCGGTAGGCGGGATCGGCCAGCCCCATGATGAACGGCGTGGTGAACGTCGTCACGACCGATACGGCCACGGCGACCGGGTAGAGGAACGAGCTGGTCACGCCCATCGTCAGTCCCAGCGATGCGATGATGAAGGCGAACTCGCCGATCTGGGCCAGCGAAAACGACGACTGCAACGCGATCTTGAGGTTCTGTCCCGCCACCAGAAAACCGAGCGTGGCATAGAAAATCTGCCCCAGAATCACGACCAGCGTCAGAAAAACGATCGGCACGGCATATTCGACCAGCATGGCCGGCTCGACGAGCATGCCTACGGAGACGAAAAAGACGGCCCCGAAAAGGTCTTTGACCGGAGCGGTGATCTTGGCGATCCGCTCGGCCTGCGTCGTTCCGGCCAGAATGGACCCCATAATGAAAGCGCCGAGCGCCGCCGAGAACCCGGCATAGGTAGCCACGACGACCATCCCCAGACACAGACCCAGCGACACCACCAGCAGCGTCTCTTCGTTGAGGAACCGGCGGACCTTTTTCAGAAAAGTGGGAATCAGGAAGATACCCACGACGAACCACAGCACCAGGAAAAATACGAACTTGAACAGTTGGGTCCCTATGGACAGATTCTCGACGGCCCGCTGCATGAACAGCGTGGAGAACAGCACCATGAGCACGACGGCGAACAGGTCTTCGACCACGAGCACGCCGAAGACCAGCGAAGTGAACTTCTGGCTTCTCAGCCCCAGATCGTCGAACGCCTTGATGATGATCGTCGTCGAGGACATCGAGAGCATACCGCCCAGGAAAATGCTGTCCGTCGAGGTCCAGCCCAGCATGCGGCCGGCCA
>UROX01000044.1 GCA_900549685.1 uncultured Alistipes sp. | reverse complement strand
CACCCATGTCCCAGAAGTTGGGCGAGAGTGTCAGCTCGTCCTCGGCGACATATCCGGCGTAGTGGGGAACCAGCATCTTTCCGGTGAACGTTCCGAACAGGGAGAGATTCCATTTTTTCGTCGGCATGTAGTTGAGCGACACGAAACCGTAGTGGTCGGGCGAGCGGAGCATTCTGCGCTGCGGGGCGATGGCCGGATTCTCGGACCACCGGAACGGATCTTTGTAACGGCTTTTCTGGAACGTGTAGCCGGCTTGGAACCAGAATTTGGGGCCGGTGGCCACGTTCAGTTCCACGTTGAGTCCCGCTACCGTGGCCCCCGATTCGTTCGTGCGCATCAGCAGCAGGTTGCCCTCCTCGTCGTGTCCCTGTTCGACGAGGGCGAATACATCGCGCAGGTCGGTGTAGAAACCTTCGATCAGCAGGTCTATGTCTACCTGGCCGAACGTTTTGTCCAGATCGACCGAGCCGCTGAAACTGTGCGAATATTCCGGTTTGAGGTTCGGGTCCAGTTCGATGAGCGCCACTTCGCCGCCCACGGCCGCCACATGCAGGTCCTCCTCGTAGGCCTGCGGGGCGCGGTAGCCGCTCGAGAAGCTGGCCCGCAGTCCCACCATCGGCACGGGGGTGTAGCGGACGTTGGCGCGGGGACTGAAGACGGCCTTGTCGATCTGGCTGTTCTTGTCGATCCGGCCGCCGATCAGGAAATTGACTTTCTCGCTTTTCCATTCGTTTTGGAAGTAGCCTCCGATCGTATTGATCGTCTGCCGGGTGTCGCGGTCGTAGCCCAGCATTCTGTCGTGCAGCCGATTGTAGGTATACTCGACGCCCAGGGTCAGCTCCGAGGGCAGGAACAGCAGTTTGTCGATCGAGTAGCCGTACTGTCCGCCAGCGACGACGGTGCGGTCCGTCGTGCTGCCGTAGGCGTCGGGATTCTGGTCGGTGCCGAAGTAGCTCTCGCGGTTGATGCCCTGTGCCGAGGCGTAAAGGTTCCCCTTGTGGCGCTGGTCGGGCGAGAAGATGTCGAATTTCAGGCCTCCGCCGTTGATGCCGTGACGCAACTGTTCGGCGATGTCGGCTTCGTGGGGCGGACGGTCCATCAGGTTGCCTCCCCGGCGGAACTCGCGGATGTGGTGGTATTCGGCCGTCAGTTTGGAGTAGGTGCTCGTCCGGTAGTAGCCCCTGAACCCGACCGTCTCGCTGTTGAGTTTCGGGATCTCCGAGAAACCGTCTCCGTCGCGGTCGTAGGCCTGCCGGTCGCGGATCATGCCGAAGACGTAGACGCCGGCTTTGTGGTCGTCCGAGACGAACGCTCCGTTGAGGGTCGTATTGACGTCCGCCGCTTTGCCGCCGATGAGGCTCGTGGTGTTCGACAGCATCAGCGTGTTGCGCAGCGGTTCTTTGGTGATGATGTTCACCACGCCGCCGATGGCGTTCGAGCCGAACAGCGCCGAGCCGCCGCCGCGGATCACTTCCACGCGCTCGATCATGCCGGCGGGCAGCTGTTCGAGTCCGTAGACCGAGGCCAGCGAACTGAACAGGGGGCGGCTGTCGAGCAGAATCTGCGAATACTGACCTTCGAGTCCGTTGATGCGCAATTGGGGTACGCCGCAGTTCTGGCAGCTGTATTCGACCCGCAGGCCAGGCTGGTAGTTGAGCGCGTCGGACAGGCTGTTCGACGAGGTGGTCTCGAATTTTTTCGTATTCAGAACATTGACCAGCGTCGGCGCTTCCTTGCGGTTCGAGGCCGTGCGGTTGGCCGATACGACGACCTCGTCGAGTCCCAGGTGGCTTTCGCGGAGCGTGAAGTTCACTTCGGTCGTCGTGCCGGGCTGCGGATCGATGACGATTTCCTGCGGTTCGTAACCCAGCAGCGAGGCCGAAAGCACCTGTTTGCCGGAGGGAATGTTTTTGATGAAAAAGTGTCCCGTAGCGTCGCTCATCATGCCGATGGCGGTGCCTTTGAGCGTGAGTGTGACGTAGGGCAGGTGATTGCCTGTGGATACGTCGATGACGTGTCCGGTGATATGCGTGTCGGTGCGGTTTTGCCCGGCAGCCATACCGCATACGGACAAGAGCATCGCCAGCGCGAGCGCTGTTTTGCGTTTCATAAAGTTCGGATTGGTTAGGATGAAGATGCGTGGTGTCCGGACGCCTGTGCGTTCGGAATGTTCGGTGTCCGTCAGCGAGACGGTTATCCTCTGTGCGGCGGTGCCCGCCGGGAATAGTGTCGGTGCGCATCGGTGCGTTCGACCGAGAAACGGTCGTCCCGGCGGATGTCTTTTAAAGGAAACTCTGCGGGTGAAAACGACCAGACGGAAGAATCCGGTGCCTGAAAATCCGGTATCATCGATACGATTACGCCTCCGGCATGCGAGTGTTGGGGATTCGATGAGGTTCCCGACGTGTAGGGGTGGGAGTGGCTGATGGATCTGCCGTTTTCGGTATGCGTGTGATAGAACAATGTAGCGCTCCCGTAATAGGCGACGAAAAGGATCGGCAGGATGTGTTTTAACACATTGTATTTTCGGATCGTCCGCAGCATAATTGCAAAATTAGTCGAAAATCGGACATTCTACAATAGTGCTTTCGTCTTTCGTCCCGGACGTGTCGTGCAGGTCGTATCGGGGGCGGTTGTCCGCGGTCGCTGTGCTCCGTTCGGATAGCGACGGAGAAAGGGAAACGGGAGAATCCGAGCCGAAAAAAACGTACCGCCGTTTCATTCCGAAACGGCGGTGCGGCGAAATCGGAGAGGAGGCGGTCTCTCGCAACGGAGCGGGATGGTCGTCGCTCCTTGCGTTGCGGAAACTTTTCGGGATGCGATCATATACTTCGGCGGAGGCTTCGGGGCGCAACCCCCAAAGCACGGAAACTGCGGCAAAGGCCGGTGCGTTTCAAAGTGTATGATCGCGCATGCTTCGATGAGCCGGAGTTCCGGGGCGTATACTCGGGTCGGCCCGGGAATTTACGCTTGCCGTCTGAAAAGCAGGACGACAACGACGGAGGTGCATCGAAGTATGTAGCCGCGCTCCAGGACGTCAGATGCTCAGTGAGAGCAGAATGATGCCGAGCAGCGCTCCTATGTAGAGAATGCTTCCGAAAAGCGTTCCCTTGTCCGGTTTGTCTTGCGTGAGTTCTTTTTCTGCCATATCGTCGAGTTTTATTCGTTTTTTCGGGAATATCTTCCGCTACGTTCGGGACAAAATGCGTGCCGTTTCGTCTGCGGAGGATCGGTCGATGCGTGTCGTCGTTTCCCGGGGGAGAACGGCGCCGCAGGCGGAATCCCTTCTCCGGAACGGAAGATGCCTTTGGGCTGGCGGATGTTGCATGACGGAAGCGGTTTCGGTGGGGCGGAGACACGGGGCGCGGAGACACGGGGCGCGGAGACGGTCCGTTCGGGAGTTCGCCGGAGGAAAGGGCGGACAAAATCTGTGCTGGCGGTCGCGGGCGGGGAAAAATGGCCGCCGGAGAGAAGTGTTTCGGCCGTGGCAGGAGCCGAAAAAGCGGACGGAAACTCGGGTATATAGGCGTATGCGATAATCTGTCGGGGCATATAACGGCAGCCGGGAGCCTTTTTGGGGGGCTCCCGGCCGGAATCGTTCGGAGGTATGTGTTCCTTTTGGGGGGCTTATCGTCCGTCGGGTCCTTCGGCGATGAGGGCGGCGATCCGGGCGTATCCTTTTTCGTTCGGGTGGAGGCCGTCGAGGAACAGCGTTTCGTCGATCGAGCCGTTTTTGTCCAGCAGGCGGTAGCCGACATCCCGGAACGAGGCGATGCCTTGTGCCCGGAGGGCCTGTTCGATCAGGCTGTTCACATGCTTCACCCGGCTCTCTCCGTAGCGGCAGGGCAGGATGCCGAGCACTTCGATCCGTGCGTCGGGCTGGCGGTCACGGACGGCCTCGACCAGACGGGCTATGCCCGAGGCGATCTGTTCGTCGTCGTTGCAGGAGAAGTTATTGACACCGATGAGCAGCACGACCCGTTCGGCCCGATAGCCGTCCAGTTCGCCGTGACGGACGCGCCACAGCACGTTCTCGATCCGGTCGTTGCCGTAGCCCAGGTTGCGGAATCCGGCGGGAGCCATGTGCTTTTTCCAGCTCCGGGGGCCGTTTTCGGGGAACTGTCCGTCGCTTCCGCCCCAGTAATGGGTGATCGAATTGCCGATGATGACGTTGCGGGGAGGCTGCCGGCGGTTGAGCTCCTTGAGGACCTCGTGCCGGTCGAGCCATTCGTAGCCGGGGAATTCGCGCCGTTGGGTGACGGCCCGTGTCGTGGAGGGGACGCCGTCGGTCTCGTGCAGGATTTCCCGAATTTTCCGTTCGTGGGCTTCGGCCAGCGTTTTCATGCCCAGATCGGTCAGGTGGATGCCGTCCACCGTGCCGTCTTCGGGCATGCCGATCTCCTCGCAGCTCAGGTAGTGGAGGTTTTCAATCCCTTGTTCTCTCAGCCGGTCGTAACAGGCTTTCAGCAGCCGGTTTTTGTTTACGGAAGCCGGGTAGGCGAACCCCTCGCCGCCGCCGACATCTTCGGCCAGCAAGATCGGCGCGTCGCTCCGGCTGCGCAGACGGGTGATGCCGTCGATGTATCGGGCCGTGAAGACCGAGTCTTCGAATCCGGTCAGGTTGGGAATGCAGTCGAGAATGTAGAGTCGGGCATCGGTCCCTGCCAACGCTTCGATGAGTTCGGGATCCATCTGGCCGTTGCCGGAGAATCCGAAGTTCAGCACGGTCCTGTCCAGCCGTCTCGACAGAATGTTCGTCCATGCCATACCGGGACGCGAGGCGCATCCGCCCTGCAGGATCGACGTGCCGTAGGCTGCGATCGGGCGTTCCGTCCTGCGGGGAATCCAGCGGAACATCGCGGCCGAGTCTACGCCGATTTCCATCCATTCGACATGGTTGTAGAGCGGCAGATAGAGCCGGAACTCGTAGCCCCGGCCCGGATAGCGCTTGTCCGTGGCGGGCGTGAACGAGTAACGGACCGTGTCCGAAAAATGCCAATTGAAGTCCGGCCGCCGGTAGCTCCATCTTCCGTGGTCGTCTATCGAGTAGAGATCGACGCCCGATACGCCCATGGCCGGCATGTGGGTCATGGCGTATTCGTCGCTCACGCCGTAACGGACCAGTATGCGGGGCGAATCCGTGTAGAAGTGCAGGGCCATGCCTGCCGAATGGGTCGAGAGCGAACGAAGGGCCGGCCGGAGCGGTTCGCGGACCGCTTCGTTCAGCCGGTCGAATGTGCCGGCGAGCTGCGGGTCGTCGGCCTGACCCTGAAGTACGGGACGGTCGGTTTTCTGCGGATCGTGCCATACGACGGGCTGGGCTTCGAGTCCGACGGAGGCTCCGATCAGCAGCCATGCGGCAAGAAGCCGTGCGGGAAGTGTTTTCATGCGGTAGAGTCGTTTGTTTTGAATGACCGAAAGATAGTGAAATCGTGGGGAAAAAGGAAAAGGGAAAAAAGTCGGGACCTGCTCTGCTGCCGTCTTTTCTTCTTTCGCGATGACGATCCGTTCTTGTGCCGAATCGTCGGGCGGACGTATTTAGGGGGGCGGATTCCGCCTCGACGGAACGATCCGGACGGGCGGCCGGAAGTCGGGACCTGTCTGCCGTATTCCGATTCGCGAATGCAGGTGCTTCGCACGCTCGTGTGCCGGCGGTGCGATTTAAGTCTTCGCCAGGGCCGGGAACGGATCGTGAAACGGGAAAACAGCGACCGGACCGAAAACCGTCGGTGCCGCAGCGATGCGCTTCGGAGAAGGGAGCACCATATCGTTGCCGGGCGGGGGAATCGGATCGCTTTTTTTATCCGTTGCCGTTCATCGTCGAAACGAAAATTCCGTGTACGGTTCTCGAATGGAAACCGTACACGGAATTTCTTCGGTTTCACGGATTTCCCGTGAACATCCGTACCCGTACAGGATTTGTGCCTTCCCTCCGTTCCCGGATCGGAAACGGAAGCCTGCAAAGAGGGCAGGACCTATTTGTTGCGTTCGGGACGCAGGCTGCGTACCGTCGCACCGGCCTGCCACATTTCGCTCTCGCGCATTTCCTTGAGTTCGGCGTCGAGCTTTTCGCGGTAGTCGGGCTTGCTGTTCGTGTCGATGGAACGCTGCGCCTCGTTGCCTGCCGCTACTTCGGCATACAGTTTCTGGAACACCGGCAGCGTCGCGTCGCGGAACGGTCTCCACCAGTCGAGCGCACCGCGCTGGGCCGTCGTCGAACAGTTGGCGTACATCCAGTCCATACCGTTTTCGGCTACCAGCGGCATGAGGCTCTGAGTCAGTTCCTCTACGGTTTCGTTGAAGGCTTCCGACGGCGTGTGGCCGTTTTCGCGCAGCACCTGGTACTGGGCGGCGAAGATACCCTGAATGGCACCCATCAGCGTTCCGCGTTCACCGGTCAGGTCGGAGTATACTTCGCGTTTGAACGTCGTTTCGAACAGATAGCCCGAACCCACGCCGATACCCAGCGCGATCACGCGGTCCATGGCCCGTCCCGTCGCGTCCTGCATCACGGCGTAGCTCGAGTTGAGTCCGCGGCCTTCGAGGAAAAGACGGCGCAGCGAGGTGCCCGAACCTTTCGGAGCCACCAGAATGACGTCCACGTCGGCCGGAGGCACGATGCCCGTGCGTTTCGAATAGGTGGCGCCGAAGCCGTGCGAGAAATAGAGGGCTTTGCCTGCGGTCAGATGCTTCTTGACAGTGGGCCATACGGCGATCTGTGCGGCGTCCGAGAGCAGGTACTCGATGATGGTCGCACGCTGGCAGGCTTCTTCGATTTCGAAGAGCGTCTCGCCCGGCACCCATCCGTCGGCTACGGCCTTGTCCCACGTTTTCGAGTTCTTGCGCTGTCCCACGATGACGTTGAATCCGTTGTCCTTGAGGTTGAGCGACTGGCCGGGACCCTGTACGCCGTATCCGATGACGGCGATCGTTTCGTTTTTGAGGACTTCGAGCGCTTTGCTCAGGGGGAATTCCTCGCGTGTGATCACGTTTTCGATCACGCCCCCGAAATTCATCTTTGCCATGATTCCGTGTGTGTTTTGATCTTTTGTTTATGTTCGTTCCGTTACAATTTTTCCTGGAGTTTCTCTTCGACCGGCTCGCGGTGCAGCACGACGCTGCCCGAGCGGGTGAATTCGGTGAGCAGTCCTTTGCTTTCCAGCTCGGTGCGCATCGTGTCGATATCCTCGCGCGTGCCCGTTTTCTCGACCACGACGTAAGAGGGATTCATCTCGATGATGCGGGCGTTCCATTCGCGGACGATCATGTCCACCGTGCCGCTCTGTTCGAATATTTTCGACGATATTTTGTACAGCGCGATCTCCTGCGTGATGAGTTCGTCGCTCGAGTAGTATTCTACCTGGATCACCTCGACGATGTTGCGGAGCTGTTTGGCCAGCTTGTCGATGATTTCCTGCGTGGTGAAGGCCGAAATGACGAACATGCTGATGCCCTTGATCGACGATTCGGACACTTTGAGCGTCTCGATGTTGATCTTGCGGCGCAGGTACAGCGCCGTGATGCGGTTGAGCACGCCGGTCTGGTTTTCCGTGAACGCAATGACGATATATTCTTTTACCATGATCTTTCCGTTTTGGGGTTACTCTTTGCAGATCGTGTCCGAGAGCGATGCGCCCGCCGGAACCATCGGGAATACGTTCTCTTCCGGCAGTACGGCCACTTCGAGGAAATAGGCGCCTTCCGCGGCGGCCAGTTCTTCGATCGCTCCGCGGAGTTCGGCCGGCGAGGTTACGCGGCGGCTCGGAATGCCGTAGGCCGCCGCAATGGCCGTCAGATCGGGGTTCTCGATCTGGGTGAACGAGTAGCGGCGGCCGAAGAAAAGCTGCTGCCACTGGCGCACCATGCCGAGGTAAGAGTTGTTCATCACGATCATTTTCACGCCGATGCGGTTCTGCATGATCGTTCCCAGCTCCTGCATCGTCATCTGAAATCCTCCGTCGCCCATGACGGCTACCACTTCCCGGTCCGGGACACCGAGTTTCGCGCCCATTGCGGCGGGCAGGCCGAAGCCCATCGTGCCCAGTCCTCCGGACGTGATGAAGCTGCGGGAACGGTTGAATTTCGAATAGCGTGCGCTGAACATCTGGTTCTGGCCCACGTCGGTGACGATCACCGCTTCGCCTTTTTCCACTTCGGCCAGCGTGCTGATCACGTCGTACATCGATATGTATCGGCCCTCGGGATCGCTGCTCGGGCGGATCACTTCCTCGTACTCTCTGCGGGCGTATTCCTCTGCCACGGCGATCCATGCCGAGCGGTCTTTGTGGATAATGCCCGTTTTCATGGCTTCGAGCGCGTCGGCGGCGTCGGCCAGAATCGGCAGGTCTACCGGCAGGTTCTTGCCCAGTTCGGCCGGGTCGATGTCGATATGGACGATGCGGGCGTTCGGGGCGTAGTTCTTCACGTCGCCGGTCACGCGGTCGCTGAACCGCATGCCGACGGCTACGATCAGGTCGCTCTGCTGCGTCATCTCGTTGGCGGCGATGTTGCCGTGCATACCCAGATTGCCCACGAACAGCGGGTGGTCGTTCGGCACGGCCGAAATGCCCATCAGCGTTTCGGCCATTGGGATGCCCGCGGCTTCGGCCAATTCGAGCAGCCGGTTCTCGGCGCCCGACAGTTTGACGCCCTGGCCCACCAGCAACAATGGTTTCTCCGAAGTATTGATCATCTCGACCGCCCGGCGGATCGCCTCGGCGTCGATTTCGGGCCGGGGCCGGTAGCTGCGCAGGTAGATACAGGGCTTATAAGCATAGTCGAACTCTTCGGTCTGAGCGTTCTTCGAAATGTCGATGACCACCGGACCGGGTCTGCCCGTCCGGGCGATGTAGTAGGCTTTGGCGATGGCCGCCGGGATTTCCGAAGCCTTCGTCACCTGATAGTTCCATTTCGATACGGGCATCGTCATGCTGATCGTGTCGGCTTCCTGGAAGGCGTCGGTACCGAGCAGCGAGGCCGGAACCTGACCGGTGATGCAGACGATGGGCGTCGAGTCGAGCATGGCGTCGGCGATGCCGGTGACGAGGTTCGTCGCCCCCGGTCCCGAAGTGGCCAGGCATACGCCCACCTTGCCCGTCGCCCTTGCATAGCCCTGGGCCGCATGTACGGCGCCCTGCTCGTGGCGGGTCAGGATGTGGTGCAGGCGGTCGGTGTGGTGGTACAGATGGTCGTATATGGGGATGACTTGTCCGCCCGGATAGCCGAAGACGGTGTCGGTTCCCTCTGCGATGAGCGACAGCAACAGTGCTTCCGCTCCTTTTATCTTTTGTTTTTTCGACATGGTGTGACTTTGATTGGGTTCGGGCGGGCCGGATGCCGTTGCGGGAACGGTTTGTCCTGCCGCCGGAAAATGGGATCGGTCGGGGTGGCTTTTACAGAATTTCACGCACTCCGCCCTTGTCGGCCGATGTGACCGTCGCTGCGTAGGCCTTCAAGGCCCGGCTGACGACTCGGTTGCGTCCCACGGGTTCGAAGCGGACGACGGCTTCGCGGCGCCGGTCGAGTTCCGCCTGCGTCAGATCGACGTCGATCTTGCGGTTCGGAATGTCGATGACGATTTTGTCTCCGTCGCGCAGCAGGGCGATGGCGCCTCCCGCCGCGGCCTCGGGCGACACGTGTCCGATCGAAAGCCCCGACGTGCCTCCTGAGAAACGGCCGTCCGTCACCAGAGCGCAGGCTTTGGCGAGTTTGACGGTCTTCAGATAGGAGGTGGGGTAGAGCATTTCCTGCATGCCGGGACCGCCTTTGGGTCCTTCGTAACGGATCACGACCACGTCGCCCGCCTGTACCTTGCCGCCAAGGATGCCGGCGCAGGCCGCTTCCTGCGATTCGAATACGCAGGCTTTGCCCTCGAAGCGCAGGATGGATTCGTCCACGCCCGCCGTTTTGACGATGCAGCCGTCGGCGGCGATGTTGCCGAACAGCACAGCCAGACCGCCGTCGCGCAGGTAGGGGTGTTCCAGATCGCGGATGCAGCCGCCGCTGCGGTCCGTGTCGGCTGTCGCATACGTGGCGTTCTGCGAACCCAGCCGCAGGTTGAATTTTTCGCCCGGAGCGATCAATGCGCGCGAAAGGGCCGCGGCGTCGGCTTCGGGACTCAGTATGTCGTTGCGGCGGATCGCTTCTGCGAGCGAGGAGCAGTCCACGCGTCCGACCGAGGTGTCGAGCAGACCTCCCCGGTCCAGTTCGCCCAGAATGGAGAGGATACCGCCGGCCCGGTTCACGTCCTGGATGTGGTAGTGCGAGTTCGGTGCGACCTTACAGATGACGGGCACTTTGCGCGAGAGGGAGTCGATGTCGCGCATCGTGAAGTCCACGCCCGCCTCCTGCGCCACGGCCAGCAGGTGCAGGACCGTGTTCGACGAGCCGCCCATGGCGATGTCCATCGACATGGCGTTGAGGAAGGCCGCCCGTGTGGCGATCGAACGCGGCAGGACCGATTCGTCGTCTTCGAAATAATATTTCCGTGCGTTTTTCACGATCAGCCGGGCCGCCTCGTCGAACAGCGCCGTGCGGGCCTCGTGCGTGGCCAGTATCGTGCCGTTGCCCGGCAGCGACAGGCCGAGCGCCTCGGTCAGGCAGTTCATCGAGTTGGCGGTGAACATGCCCGAACACGATCCGCAGGTGGGGCAGGCCGCGTGTTCGAGCGCGTCGAGCGCCTCGTCCGAGACGTTCGGGTCGGCTCCCTGGACCATCACGTCGATCAGGTCGTAGGCCTTGTCGCCCAGCCGTCCGGCCTCCATCGGGCCGCCCGACACGAACACGGCGGGGATGTTGAGCCGCATGGCGGCCATCAGCATGCCGGGCGTGACCTTGTCGCAGTTCGAAATGCAGATCATCGCGTCGGCCTTGTGTGCGTTGCACATATATTCCACGCTGTCGGCGATCAGTTCGCGCGAGGGCAGCGAGTAGAGCATGCCGTCGTGACCCATGGCGATGCCGTCGTCGATGGCGATCGTGTCGAATTCGGCCGCAAAACAGCCTTCGGCCGCGATCCGTTCCTTGATCCGTTGTCCGATCTCGTGCAGGTGCGTATGTCCGGGGACGAACTGCGTGAACGAATTGACGACGGCGATGACGGGCTGTCCCATCTGTTCGTCCTTCATTCCGTTGGCCCGCCAGAGGCTTCGCGCTCCGGCCATCTTGCGCCCTTTCGTCGTGGTGCTGCTTCTGAGATCTTTCATAAACGCGTTCTGTTTTGTTCTCGCTTTGCGGCAAAGAAACCTATTTTTCGCTTGTCCGTACTTGTCGTATCGGCCCGGACTATGACATTCAACCGCGTTGTATTCGGGTTATATGTCTTGTCGTCAGCGATTTAATCGTGTTTCGAACATTACGGCAAACCGTTTGGGAATGATCGTAATGTTAATTTTATGACGCAAAGGTAAAAAATTCCACACAAATGATGAAAAATATTTCGCTATTTTTTCGTTTCGGGGCGGCCGGACGTTTTTCCCGATGGGTATGTCTTCGATTTTGTGTAGTTTTGCAACTCAATGTCTAACGGAATAATAACGGAAACGATGAAAAAAGAGTATGAGCCGTTCGTAGACGAACTGATCGAACTGGCTATCCGCGAAGATATCGGCGACGGCGACCATTCGTCGCTCTCTTGCATTCCCTCCGACGAGCGGGGACGTATGAAGCTGCTCGTCAAACAGCAGGGCGTTCTGGCCGGCGTCGAGATCGCCGAGATCGTGCTGCGGCGGCTCGATCCCGAGGTACGGTTCGAGAAACTGCTCGACGACGGTGCGCGCGTGAAGCCGGGCGATGTGGCCTTCTATGTGGAGGGACGGCTCGTGTCGCTGTTGCAGGCCGAACGTATTCTGCTCAACATCATGCAGCGCATGAGCGGCGTGGCCACGCAGACGGCCGTCTATGTCAAAGAACTCGAAGGACTGAAAACCAAAGTGCTCGATACGCGCAAGACGACGCCCGGCATGCGGGTGATGGACAAGATGGCCGTCCGTATCGGCGGAGGCGAGAACCATCGCATGGGGCTGTTCGACATGGTGATCCTCAAGGACAACCACATCGACTTCGCCGGGGGGATCGTGCCGGCCGTCGAAAAGACGAAAGCTTACCTGAAGGCCCGCGGCAAAGACATACCCATCGAAGTCGAGGTCCGCTCGCTGGACGACATCCGCGAGGTGTTCCGGGCCGGGGGGGTCGATCGCATCATGCTCGACAATTTCTCGCCCGAACTCACGCGCGAGGCGGTGCGGCTCATCGACGGCCGTTGCGAGATCGAGTCCTCGGGCGGCATCACGCTCGCCAATCTGAGAGAATATGCCGCCTGCGGCGTCGATTTCATTTCCGTCGGCGCGCTGACACACCAGATCAAGAGCCTGGACCTCAGTCTCAAGGCTTGTCGGTAATTTTTTCGGACCGTTCGCGTTTTTACAATATATGAAACCGATCATGAACTTTCGCGCCGCCGTCCGTAGGACCGGTGCGCTTATCCTGTCTCTGACGATGACGGCAGCCTGTTTCCATGCGGAGGCGTCCGGACCGAAGTTCGGTTACGACGAAATCCGCCGGGGCGTGTTCGCTCCCAAAAGCGTGAGCGGCGTCCGCAGCATGCGCGACGGTGAGCACTATACGACGCTCGACGGAGGGCGCATTCTCAAATTCAGTTATCGCACGGGAGCGCAAGAGGCCGTCGTTTTCGACGCTTCGGCCGCCGAACCCGTTCTCCGGTTTACGGATTATGCGTTCAGTGCCGACGAGCGGCGCATTCTGCTCACGACGGATGTCAAGCCGATCTACCGTCATTCGTTCACGGCCGATTATTGGCTCTACGACATTCCCTCCGGCGGGCTTCGTCGCCTCTCCGAGGGGGGGCCGCAACAGGAAGCCGCGTTCTCGCCCGACGGCAGCCGGGTGGCCTTCGTGCGCGACAACGACCTGTTCGTCGCGGACCTCGATGCCGGGACCGAACGGCGTATCACCTCGGACGGCAAGTTCAACTTCATCATCAACGGCATTCCCGACTGGGTATACGAGGAGGAGTTCTCGTTCTCGAAGGCTTTCGAGTGGTCGCCCGACGGAACGAAGATCGCCTACCTGCGTTTCGACGAGAGCCGCGTCCGCGAATACGACATGAACACGTTCCGCGGCGAGCTGTATCCGCAGGTCTATACGTTCAAGTATCCGAAGGCCGGCGAGGAGAATTCCGTCGTCGAACTCTACTGTTACGACCTCTCGTCCGACCGGCGGGTGCGGATCGATACGGGAGAGGAGACCGACCAGTATATTCCGCGCATTCTGTGGACCCCGACAGGGCAGCTGGCTTTTTACCGGCTCAACCGGCTTCAGAACCGTTTCGAGGTGTTGCTCGGCGACGAGCAGGGGAATACCCGGACGATCTACGACGAACGCAACAACCGTTATGTGGAACGGGTGGACGATGCGACGGTGACGTTCCTGCCCGACGGCGAGCGATTCGTCGTGCGCAGCGAGAAGAGCGGTTTCATGCACCTCTACCTGTACGGCATGGACGGCAGGGAGATCGGTCCGGTTACTTCGGGCGAGTGGGACGTCGTCTCGCTGCTGGGTATCGAGGGCGACGACGTGTATTATCTCTCGGCCGAAGAGTCGCCTCTGCGCCGCGATCTGTATACGGTGAAACTCGACGGGCGGAAAAAGCGCCGGCTGACCGGCGGCGACGGAACTTATTCGATTGCACCTTCGCGCGGGTTCCGGTATTTCATCAGTTATTTCTCGAACGTTTCGACGCCCAACCGGGTGACGCTCCACCGGGGCGACGGCCGTCCGGTGCGCACGCTGGAGGATAACGCGGCTTTGAAGGAAAAACTCGCCGAACTGGAGGTGCCTCTCAAGGAGTTCTTTACGTTCGAGACCTCGGAGGGCGTCTCGCTGAACGGCTACATGATCCGTCCTCGCGACTTCGATCCGGCGAAGAAATATCCCGTATTCATGACGCAGTACAGCGGTCCCGGGTCGCAGCAGGTGGCCGACCGTTGGTCGATGGGCTGGGAGGACGCGCTGGTTCAGGAGGGTTACATCGTGGCTTGTGTGGACGGTCGGGGAACGGGATTCCGGGGCGAGGAGTTCCGCAAGTGTACCTACCGCGAGCTGGGTAAATACGAGACGATCGACCAGATCGAGGCGGCCCGCTATCTGGGGACGCTGCCCTATGTCGATGCGGAGCGCATCGGTATCTACGGCTGGAGCTACGGCGGATTCATGGCGCTCAACTGCATTCTCAAGGGCAACGACGTCTTTCGTATGGCCATCGCCGTGGCACCCGTCACATCGTGGCGTTTCTACGACACGATCTACACCGAGATCTACAACGGCCTGCCGCAGGACAATCCTTCGGGTTACGACGACAACTCGCCGATCCATTTCGCCGACCGTCTGAAAGGCAAACTGCTGATCGCCCACGGGACAGGAGACGACAATGTCCACATCCAGAACACCTACGAGATGATCGAACAGCTCGTCCGACACGACAAGCCGTTCGAAATGTACATCTATCCCGACAAGAACCACGGCATGGGCGCTTCGCGGCATCACCTCATGGAGCGCTGCATCCGGTTCGTGAAGGAGAATCTGTAACGCAGCGTAAGGGAACGTGCGGAAATGCACGTTCCGTCGCAGATTCGGTCGCCGGTCCGTTTTTTACGGCGAAACCGGTGCCGGAACGGTTTTTGCAACCAATTAAATAAGACTCGATATGAAAAGAAGAACGATCGTTGTTTTACCCGCCGTGCTTTGCCTTTTGCAGAGTTGCGGCAATCGGGAGGTGCAGCAGCTTACCCTTCGGGCCGATTCGTTGAAGGCCGAAGTCGCACGTGCGGAACTTTCCGTCAATGAACGGATTTTCGACCGGTATGTCGAAACGGCTACGGCTGCGGGTGCCTTCGTCGATCCGGAGGCTTTCGACGGGGCCGGTATTTCGACGACCGCCTACTTCGCTGCCGACGATTCGCTTTCGGCATGGCGTAGGGCGTATGAACGGGCTGAGGAGAAAGTCGAAGCCGCACTCGATAACGATACGGAATACGGGGCGCTCCAGAAAAAATACATTCCGGTGCTGGGTACGCCCGCCATGCGCAAGGAGTACGACGAGGCTGTCGCTCGTGTGCGTGCTCGTCTTTCCCGGGGCGACGCTTCGTTCCGCGAGGCGTCTGCTCAGGCTGAAACGCTGCGCCGGCAGATCGGAGAACGTCTGCTCGAAGTCGTGCGGGACGATTACCGGTCGCGGGGCGAATGTCTGCCGACGGCACTGATTCCCGATTCGGTCTATCGCGTCATCGCCGGTGCGGACGATATCCGGACGGCCGAGACGGAGTGCGAGGCCCTGAAGACGGCTCTGGACGAAACGATGGAAGCGCTCGGGGCTGCGGACCCGAAGGCTTCCGTGAAAAAATAAGAATCGCTTATGGAATTTTTGGTCGAATACCGCTTGCTCGGTTTGGTTATAGGGATCGGTACATTTCTGATTATCGGATTGTTCCATCCCGTCGTGATTAAAGCCGAGTATTACTGGGGCACCCGTTGCTGGTGGATTTTCCTGTTGCTGGGACTGGCGGGTGTCGCTTTGTCGCTGATTACGCATAACGTTTTGCTGTCGGCGCTGGCCGGGGTATTCGCCTTTTCGTCGTTCTGGACGATCAAAGAGCTGTTCGAACAGAAAGAACGTGTCCGTAAGGGATGGTTTCCCGAAAACCCCCGTCGGAAAAACGGTTCCCGGTCGCTTTAAATGCGCGGGAATTCGACGGATCGTTCTTCGTGAGAAAAGGAGTGGTCCGAGGGCTGCCCGTGCCGGAGGATTCCGGAGCGGACGGTCTACGGTAGTATGCCCGAGGGACGGATCTTTTGGAATAGAAGGTCCGCCCCTCGGATCGTTTATGTATGGTAAGGTCGGTATTC
>UROX01000043.1 GCA_900549685.1 uncultured Alistipes sp. | reverse complement strand
ATTCGCCCGATTTTATCGGAATTTCGGCGATTTGCCACGACATAGATTCCGTTTCCCAGGTGGCCGACCTGCTCGATCATGCCCGACAACTTCAAACGTGTGACGACGATTTCCAAAAACGCCGACATCATGTACCAGATCAACCGTTCGAACGTACGTGCCGGTGAGCTGACCAAAGAACAGGTGAAAATGTTCGAAGAATTCGTTCGCGAATACTCCGATAAAGATCGCGCTACGCTCGGAAGCGTTTACGCCAAAGGTTACGCTTCGCCCGACGGTCCGGTCAAATTCAACGACGAACTCTCCAAAAAACGTAGTGAAACGGGTCAGGCCGCTATCAGCAAAGCGCTCAAAGACGTGGATGCCAAATACGACATCGCTTTCTACGGTGAAGACTGGGAAGGTTTCAAAGAACTCGTAGCCGCTTCGGACATCAAGGACAAAGACCTCATTCTTCAGGTGCTGGCCATGAACGACAACCCCGTTAAACGCGACGAAGAGATCAAGAACATGTCTTCTGTATTCGAAGTGCTGGCCAAAGAAATCCTGCCTCAGCTGCGTCGTACCAAACTGGTTGCCGATGTGGATATCGAAGGTCGTACCGATGCCGAAATCCTCGAAGCTGCCAACAAGAACATCGACGTGTTGAGCGAAGAAGAAATGCTGTATGCCGCTACGCTGACCAAAGACGCAGCCCTGCAGCTCAAAGCCTACGAAGCCGCTGCCGCTAAATACAACAGCGTTCGCGGTTACAACAACGCCGGTGTCGTTCTCGCCAAAGAAGGCAAACTGGCTCAGGCCAAGACTCAGTTCGACAAAGCCGCTGCCATGAGCAAGGACGCTGCTATCACCAACAACCTCGGTGTGCTGGCCCTGATGAACGGCGACGTTGCTACGGCTAAGAAATACATCTCGGCTCTCAATACGGCCGATTCGAAAGCCAACATGGGTCTCATCAGCCTGGCCGAAGGCGACTATTCCGCTGCAACCAAAACGTTGAGCGGTTACAACCTCGCCGTTGCCGAAGTTCTGAACGGCAACCTGGCCAAAGCCAAATCGCTGCTGGCCGGTGAGAACTGCGCCGATGCCGATTACCTCAAAGCCATTATCGCTATGCGTGAAGGTAACTCCAGCGCCGCTATCGCCAACCTCAAGAGCGCTATCGCTAAGAAACCCGCTCTGAAAGAACAGGCTACCAAAGACGTGGAATTCGCGAAACTCTTCGGTTCGCAGGAATTCATCGCTCTCTAAGGTTTTAGCGACGATATATATAGGAGGGTGTCCCGACGGACACCCTCTTTTTTTGTATTCGGTAATGATATTCTATGGGTAATTCCATGTTTTGAGTATCCGCATGCCGGCGACATTTTTCAATTCCGTCCGCTGTTATCCGTTGCCGTAGGTCGTGAAAGAGGTTTGATCCGACCGTCCTGGCGGAGGCATACAGTCTCGAAAGCGAGGTGACAGCAATCGATATCGGTTCAGGGACGTCTGTCGTTGCGTACTTCGATAGGTAATTCGGTATACGGAGACGTATAATCGACGATGAGGGGTATGGCCGGAGAGTCGTTCGACGGCAAACCCGATGTACCGTGTAGAAAAGAAGACGACCGGCGATTTGGAGAACCGAACACGATAGCTGCAAATGGATTGTCGGTGAGAAAGATGCCCCGGAATGAAAAATTGTCCGAACCGAATAAAAATCCTACATTTGCAATAGACGATTGCATATTTTTATGTATCGGAAGTGTCCGGCTGTATTTTCCGATGCCGTTCGCTGTCGGTCGCGGTACGAGTCGCGTGGGATCGCCCGTCCGCGGTCGAGGACTTCGGGAAGCTGTCGGGAAAGTGCGGTGGTTACGATGAGTGCCGGTACACCGAAGTATATGATCGTGTTGCCGTAGCCTCAATCCATACCGTCGATTGCCATGAAAAAATACGCTGCTTTGTCTTTCCTGTCGCGTTCGATCGTCGCGCTTGTGTTTATCTTTTCCGGATTCGTCAAGGGAATCGACCCTTGGGGGACGGCGATCAAATCCGGGGAGTATTTCCACGCATTCGGGATGTCGTGGCTCGCGGGCGGACAGTATGCTTTTTCGGTGATTCTGTCGGCATTCGAACTGTCGTTGGGACTGTGCCTGCTGTTCCGGATCAGGGAACGGATCGTCGTGGGATTGACGGTAGCGGTCCTGTCTTTTTTTACGCTGCTCACGTTCGTGCTGGCGCTGTGGAATCCTGTTTCGGACTGCGGATGTTTCGGCGATGCGATCAAGCTGACCAATTGGCAGACCTTCTTTAAAAATGTCGCTCTGTTGATTCTCGCTGTTTGTCTTTGGCGGACGGTACGGGTGCAGTACCGTCGGAGCGATTTCAGGTCGGAGAGAACAGAAAACGGGATGGTCGTTTTCTTCCTGTTGCTGTCGGCGGGACTCGGCATATATAGCCTGCGTCATCTGCCTCCTATCGACCTGCTGCCTTTTCGGGTGGGAGTCAATATTCCGTCCGCCATGCTATCGGGAGACGATGAGGTGAAGACGACGCTGATCTACCGGGATCGTCTCTCGGACGAAAAGCGCGAATTTGCCCTGACCGATACCACGTGGTACGACACGACCCGCTGGGAGTATGTCGATACGCGTATCGAAAAACTCGCCTCGGACCGGGAACCGACCATTCTCGAATTCTCCATTTTCGATGCGGACGGAGACCATGCTCCCTCGCTGCTCGCTTCGGATCGCGACGTTTTCCTGCTGGTGCTGACGAAAACGGACGACCTGCCGGACGGACGTTGCCGGGAACGCATGGAAGAAGCTGTCGAATATGCGATGCGGCACGGTTATCCGGTCGTGTGTCTGACGACATCGCCGTTGCCCGAAGACGGCGTTCTGTCGCTCGGCGGACGTTCCGTCCCGGTTTACAATATCGACGGCACGACGCTCAAAACCCTGATCCGTGCCCGGAGGGGACTCGTTCTGCTCAAAGAGGGAACAATCGTCGGCAAATGGAATTGCCGGGACATTCCTCCGTTTCTTACTCGTTATGACGACCGAACCCCGCTCGAGACGGTATTGAGTCTGAGGTTCCGTGCTGCGACCGGCCGGTCGCTGGGTGTGGCGGGTGCCGCTCTGGTCGTACTCTTGCTCCTTTACACTTTCCGCCGTAGGAAGTGATTTTTCGTTCGGCGATTCTTTGGGTGCCCGCCTTTCCGGGAGCATATCTCCGTTCCGACCGCCATTATTCGCGGCCGTAAGTCTTTTGTCCGGCCTCTTCTCGGGGGCGTTCATGTTCCTGTCCGAAGATTACAGCGGGCGGTTCCGGTCTGTCATCGTGGTTGCTGCGATCCTCGGACGAGGCCGGTTCGTTGCGGTCGCATGGGCGTATATTGTCGAACGGCGGACCGCCGCTCGGAAGCAGCCGGGCGGGGCGAGCCGGCTGTGGCTTTGGCCGCCTGCGTTTTCCGGATGGGTTCGGAATTTTTGTCGGTCCCGAGACACATCGTACATTCCGCTTCCAGGCATCGGCCGAACGACAGGTGTGACAGCCCGAAACGCTACGAGGGCGACGATTCATCTCCCTCGCGTTCGTTTGAAAATCGTCGGGACCGTTCGCCGGGCGTGAACGGTCGTTATCGGAATGGACATACGCAGGGGCGGAGAGAGTGTCCCCTTGTCCGGCGTGGCATGATTTTGGCTTATAATCAGGCATTCGGATAAAAGCCTGTTATGAGAAAAATCGTTTTTTTATTGCTGGGGACGGCCGTGGCCGGTTCCGGCTGTACCGGCACGCAGTCGCAGTCCGAGCCGACGACCGATGCGGTGCGGCCCGTCAAGGTTTACCGGACCGAGTCGCTGGGATCGGTGAACAAGAATTTCGCCGGCATGTCGGTGGCCGACGATATATCCAACCTCGCGTTCCGCGAATCGGGGCAGGTCGTCAAGATGAATGTTTCCGAGGGACAGAGCGTGAAAAAGGGAACCGTCATCGCCGAGATCAACGCCCGTGAGTTCGTGTTGCAGATGGAGGCCGACAAGGCCACTTTCCTCACGGCCCAGTCGCAGATGGAACGCAACAAACGGCTGCTCGAAAAACAGGCCATCTCGCGACAGGACTACGAAACGGCCGACGCCGCCTATGTCCGGGCCCGGACAGCCTACGACAATTCGAAGAACATTCTTTCCGACACGCGGCTGATCGCTCCGTTTTCCGGTGCGGTCGAGAAGGTGTATGTCGATAATTATCAGCGTGTGCAGGCCGGGGAACCGATCGTCCGGCTGGTCAATCCCGTGACCCGCAGCGTGAAGTTCACGATGTCCGAAAGCGGGCTGACGACGCTCAAATCGGCCGAAGTGGCTTTTACGGTGCAGTTCGACAGCTATCCGTCCGTCGTGTTCGATGCCCGGCTCAAGGAATATGTCCAGAGTTCGACGCAGGCTGCCGGCATAGCCGTGACGCTGACGCTCGACGACGAGAACCTTTCGCGCTACAACATCGCTCCGGGTATGTCGTGCACGATCAATCTGCGGGTCGATAATCCCGACCGCAGGGATGTGACGGCCGTTCCGATCACGGCTCTGTTCAGCCGCGACGGGAAGGACTGCGTCTGGGTCGTGAATGCCGCCGGGCAGGCCGAACTGCATGAAGTGACGCCCGGCGAATTGTTCGGAACCGACATGGTCATCGTGCAGACCGGGCTGAATCCGGGACAGGAAGTCGTGACGGCCGGGGTCTACCGCCTGACGGAAGGCGAGAAAGTCAGAATCTTAAAATAAGAAGCCCATGAACCTGCCACGCTATTCGCTCGACAATGCGAAGGTGATCTTTTTCTTTCTGGCCGTTCTGTTGTTCGGAGGGATCGTCGCATTCAACCGGCTCGGCAAAAAGGAGGACTCGCCTTTCGTCATCAAAAGCGCAGCCATCGTCACCCGTTATTCGGGAGCTACGCCCGAGGAGGTCGAGATGTTGATAACCGAGCCCATCGAGCGTGAGATCCAGTCGATGCGCCGGGTCTACAAGATCACTTCCGAGTCGTTCTACGGCATGTCGAAAATCATGATCGAATTGCAGCCCTCCACGCCTGCGGATGAAATGCCGCAGATGTGGGACGAACTGCGGCGCAAGATACTCTCCGTACAGTCGGACCTGCCGCAGGGCGCTTCGACGATCTCGGTGAGCGACGATTTCGGCGACGTGTTCGGCATCTATTACGGACTGACGGCCGACGAGGGTTTTTCATACGAGGAGATGCGCGACTGGGCACAACGCATCAAGACCGAGCTGGTGACCGTGGACGGCGTACAGAAGGTGACGCTGTTCGGCGAGCAGAGCGGCGTGGTGAACGTGCGACTCAGCATGGCCGCCCTCGGCAACCTGTTCATCACGCCCGAAGAGGTGATCCATACGCTCGAGGGACAGAATGCGCTGGTCGGAGGCAGCGAGAAACTGGCCGGCGACATGCAGATCAAGATCATCGAAACGGGGACCTACAAAACGCTGGACGACCTGCGCGACCAGATATTGACCTCCTCGCAGGGGCTTCAGATCCGTTTGGGCGATATCGCACGTATCGAAATGGGCTATGCCGAACCGCCTGCTACGCTGATGCGGGTGAACGGGATGCGGGCCATCGGTATCGGTATTTCGACCGATTCGGAGAAAGACGTCGTGCGGACCGGTGCGCAGATCGAACGGGAGCTGTCCGTCCTGTTGCCGCAGATGCCCGTCGGCATGACCCTCCAGACGCTCTATCCCGAAAACCGGATCGCCCGCGAGGCCAACAATACGTTCGTACTCAATTTGGCCGAGTCGGTGCTGATCGTCGTGTTGCTCATCATGGCATTCATGGGTGTTCGTTCGGGACTACTCATCGGCAGTTCGCTGATCTTTTCGATCGGCGGAACGCTGCTCGTCATGCAATGGTTGGGAGCCGGGCTGAACCGGACGTCGCTGGCCGGATTCATCATCGCCATGGGCATGCTGGTCGATAACGCGATCGTCGTGACGGACAATGCCCGCAATGCCATGCTTCGGGGAACGGGCCGGCGTCAGGCGCTCATCGATGGGGCTACGGGACCGATGTGGGGACTGCTGGGCGCCACGTTCATCGCCGTGTGTTCGTTCCTGCCGCTCTATCTGGCCCCTTCGTCCGTGGCCGAGATCGTCAAGCCGCTGTTCGTCGTGATGGCCATATCGCTCTCGTTGAGCTGGGTGCTCGCTCTGACGCAGACGCCTCTTTTCGGCAGTTTCATGCTGCGCGAGGGCAGTGCCTCCGCCGTGCGCGATCCCTACGACCGGCCTTTCTACCGCAGGTTCGATCGCATGCTCGAGGCGCTTATCGCCCGGCGATATACGGTGGTCGTCGTGATGCTGCTGCTTTTCGGCAGTGCGCTGTGGGCCATGAAAGTCATGCCGCAGAACTTTTTCCCGAACCTCGACAAACCCTATTTCCGGGCCGACTGTTTCCTGCCCGACGGATATAACATACGCGATACGGAGCGGCATATGATCGAGATCGAACAGTGGCTGCACGAGCAACCCTCCGTGCGCAACGTTTCGGTCACGATGGGCAGTTCGCCGCCCCGCTATTATCTGGCCAGCACGTCGTTCGGTCCGAAACCCAATTTCGCCAACATTCTGGTCGAATTGACCGACAAGGATTCGACGGCAGCCGTGGAACGCCGTTTCGACGCCTATGTCCGGTCGTCGTATCCCGATCTGCTGGTCCGGTCGTCGCTGTTCAAGCTCTCGCCTGTCGTCGAGGCAGCTATCGAGATCGGATTTATCGGACCGAATATCGATACGCTGGAGATGCTGACCGAGAAGGCGGAGCGCATCATGCGCGAAAACCCGTCGGTGGGCGATGTCCGGGGCAGTTGGGGCAACCCCATCCCGGTGTGGACTCCGGTCTATTCGCAGGAGAAAGGTCCCCGGCTGCGCATTACCCGGGCGTCGGTCGCCCAGCAGATGACCATCGGCACGACCGGTTACCGGTTGGGCGAGTTCCGTCACAAGGACCAGTTCCTGCCCATCATGCTCGTGGACGAGAATCAGGCCGATTTCAACCTGAATAACCTGCGTTCGATTCCGATCTATTCGTCCTCGGGCAAGGTCTATCCGCTGGAACAGGTGACCGAGCGTTTCGATTTCGCTTATCGCTACGGTGTGGTGAGACGCTATAACCGCGAGCGGGTGATGATGTCCCAGTGCGATCCGGTGCGGGGAGCCAATACCCGACAGGTTTTCGACGAGGTCTATTCGGCCGTCGCTTCGCGTATCGACCTGCCGGAGGGCTGCACGATGAAAGTGTTCGGCGAGCAACAGAGTCAGGAGGAATCGAATGCCGCGCTGGCTGCCAATATGCCGCTGACGTTTCTGTTGATTTTCGCGACGCTGCTGCTCCTGTTCCGCAACTACCGCAAGCCGCTGGTCATCGTGTCGATGATTCCGCTGATTTTCATCGGGGTCGTGCTCGGGCTGCTCGTTACCGGCAAACAGTTCGACTTTTTCGCCATGCTGGGGCTGTTGGGGCTTGTCGGCATGAACATCAAGAACGCCATCGTGCTGGTAGACCGCATCGGCGAGGAAACCCGGGCCGGGCGGCAACCCTACGATGCGGTCGTGGCGGCGACCCGTTCGCGTATCGTGCCGGTGATGATGGCTTCCGGAACGACCATTCTGGGGATGCTTCCGCTGCTTTTCGACTCGATGTTCGGTGGGATGGCGGCCACGATCATGGGAGGACTGTTGGTGGCATCGTTTCTCACGGTGTTGGTGCTGCCTGTGACGTACTGTCTGTATGCCGGAATTCGCAAGGGAGAGCCTGGCGATCCGCCTGCCTCGGGAACGGAGATCGCGGCGGGACGGACAATCGAATAAAAATTTGGATTATGAGACTTTTACCGATCTTTTGTCTGTTGGCGGTCCTGTCGGTGCGTTCCGCCCTGGCTCAAATGGCCGTGCCGCTCGACGAATATCTGCGTCAGGTACTCGATTACAGCCATACGCTCAAACAGGCCGACGAGGGTGTGCAGGCTGCCCACGAGACGATGCGTGAGCGGCATACCGGTTTTTTGCCCCGTCTGAGCGCCGATGGCGATTTTTCGGTCAATTTCAAGAGCCGTTACGCTTCGGACGGCGAGGCCGAACGGCTGCTTCGTCCCTATTCGTTCAGTCTGCAGCCCGCTTTGGTGCAGAGCGTCTATCTGGGCGGGAGCGTTCGCGACGCTTACCGTCAGGCCGAAGTCGGATACGATATTTCGCAGCTTCAGCAGCAACAGGCTCTGTTGGAAGTCGCCTATCTGGCCGAGTACAATTACTGGAATCTGGCTTCGAACGAAGCGTTGCTCCGGGTTTCGACCCGTTACGAGGAGATTGTCCGGGCGATGTACGACATCGTGAAAACCCGTTTCGACGACGGTTATGTCGCCAAAACCGACCTGCTGATGATCCAGACGCGGCTTAGGGAGGCCGAATTCGGCCGCATCCGGGTAGAGAATTTGTACCGTGTTTCGTTGCAGAATTTCAATATCCTGACCGGAGTCGAACCCGACCTGCCGCGTTTTGCTTCCGATTCGATCATGCAGCCCGTTCAGCTACCTGACCGCGTAACGCCGGAAGAGGCATTCGACCGGCATCCCGAATACCGGATGGCCCATCGGCAGATCGACTACCGCCGGTATGGGGTGCGGCTCGTCGAGTCCCGTTTCAATCCGCAGCTTACGGCGGGTGTACAGGGAATGTGGAATCCCAGGACTCCGAACTTCAGCGGGCGGACCGAAGTGGACGGATTGACCTTTCTGCGGTTGAGCGTCCCGATTTTCCATTGGGGCGAGCGCCGCCATGCCGTCGCGGCGGCCCGGGCCGATCTGCGTTCGGCCGAATACGCCCTCTCGCAGACGACCGACGATCTGACGCTGGGTATCTCTACGGCATGGACCCAGATTCTGGAGGCATCCATCCAGATCGACATTTCGGAGGCCAACCTCGAAGTTGCCCGCGAGAACCTTTCGCTCAACACGTTCAGCTACAACGAAGGCCTGCTGACCATTCTCGACGTCATATCGGCTCAACTTTCGTGGCTTCAGGCCTATACGAACGCCATTACAGCCAATTTCAACGAGAAGGTGGCCATCGCGGCCTACCGGAAGGCGGCCGGTATTCTGCCCCGATGACTTTGATCGAAGCATCGGGGAGGGATATTGGCGTCTCTCCCATACGCGCTTTGCCTGCGCTCGTTCCGGACGGAAGTTTTTCCGTCCGTTTTTTTGTTGCGGTTCGAAAAGTATTCGGAAGAGAGACCTCTGCCGGGAGGCATGAGTGCGTGCGCCCGTTGTCGGCCTGTCGTCATGTTCGTGCGAAGGATGTTTTTGGGGAGTGGCGGAAATCGTTTCCCGGACCGGTTTCTTGCGGTCTGTCTTCGCGGCGTTCTTTTTCATACGGACCCGACCGTCCTGTTCGGATGGAGAGTCGCCTGGCGGGCCGTTTCGTCGTTTCCGGACTGTCGTATCCGTGACGCCCGAGGGGCGAATGACGGAACGATGTTTTTTCGCGGTCGGGATTTCGGGGCGCATGACATTCGCTGCCGACGTCGCATTTTTCGGGCGGCTCCGATTCCGAGGCACCGTATAGGCCGCGAACGACAGCATGAAACACACGAGCGGAACGATTCTGTCGTTCCGCTCGCATTATGACGAGTCGGGCCGTTTCCGGCCTGTCCGACCTGCTACCGATGGGGGCGTGGGTTGCGGAGAGCGATCCGGTTGCTGTTTATCCGGTCTCGGCTCTTTCCGTTATTTTTTCTTTCTTGCCAGCCGGCCTATTTCGCCGCCCCACAGGACGAGCGAAGTCGCTCCGATGATGATGCCCCAGTCGCGGGGACTCAGCGGAACGGTGCGGAACACTTCGCCGCCCCACGTGACGATGGCGAACTGTCCGGCCAGAATCAGCAGCAGCACGCCCAGAAAGGCATAGCACCGGCCCAATCCTGCGAATGCCGAATTTTTCGTGCCGAAGGCTTTGGCGTTGAACATGTTCCAGAACTGGAGCATGACGAATACGGTGAAAAAGACCGACAGTTCGTAGACGGTAATGCTGGACCCGAATGCGATGAGCATGCCCAGCAGCACGGCGACGAACAGCGTGCCCGTCCCGGCGATCGAGCGCAGCATGGGCCGTGAGAGGATGAAATCGTCGTTGCGGCGCGGTTTCTCGCGCATGACGCTCCGGCTCGGGGGCAGCGAGGCGAGGGCGAGCGCCGCGAAAGTGTCCATGATGAGATTTACCCACAACATCTGCGTGACGGTCAGCGGCAGTTCGCTGCCGAAGATCGAACCCAACAGTACGATGACGATGGCCACGAAATTGATCGTCAGTTGAAACAGTACGAAGCGCTGGATGTTTTTATACAGCGAACGGCCCCACATGACGGCCGTGGCGATGCTGCCGAACGAATCGTCCATCAGCGTGATGTCGCTCGCCTCCTTGGCCACCGATGTGCCCGAACCCATCGACAGACCGACCTGTGCGAAGTTCAGCGCCGGAGCGTCGTTGGTCCCGTCTCCGGTTACGGCCACCACTTCGCCCTGCTGCTGGAGCAGCCGTACGAGCCGCTGTTTGTCGAGCGGCCGGGCTCGCGACATGATTTTGAGCGAGCGGACGCGGCCGAGCAGTTCCTCGTCGCTCAGGGCGGCGAATTCCGTGCCCGTGATGTGGTTGAGTTCCGTGTCCTGCGGCGTCCACAGCCCGATGCGGCGACCGATTTCGCGGGCCGTAGCCGGGGTGTCGCCGGTGACGATCTTCACGGCGATGCCTGCGTCCAGGCATTCGCGCACGGCTGCCGGCACGTCGTCGCGCACAGGGTCCGAAATGGCTGCGATGCCGATGAAACGCAGCCCGCCCGCATCCAGCGCCTCTTCGCAGGTCGCCTTTTCGGTCCGGGCATAGGCGAGGCCCAGCGTCCGCATGGCCATGTTCTGATAGTCGGCCAGTTGCTTCTCGACGTCTGCGCGAGCTTCGAATCCGGAACATTTCGACAATACGATCTCGGGTGCTCCCTTGACATAGAGCATACGTCCCGCGGGCGAATCGACCAGCGTGGCCATGAATTTGCGTTCGGTGGTGAAAGTGAGCTGATCGACGATCCGGGCGCCGTGCCTCAGTGCGGCGTAATCCTCGCCCCGGTCGTGCAGCCACAGCAGCAACGCCCCCTCGGTCGGATTGCCGATGGGTTTGCCGTGCCCGTCCAGAAAGGCTGTCGAGTTGGCGGCGATGCTCTCGCCGATGAGCCGCTCGCCTTCCGGGTCGTAAAAGCGTATTTCGTGGACCCTCATTTCGTTGCGGGTCAGCGTGCCGGTCTTGTCGGTACAGATGACCGTGATGGCGCCCATCGTTTCGCTGGCGTGCATCTTGCGCACGAGGTTATTGGTCTTGAGCATCCGTCGCATATTGACGGCCAGCGAGAGCGTGACGCTCATCGGTAGCCCTTCGGGGACAGCCACGACGATCAGCGTGACGGCTACCATGAAATAGCTCAGAATCTCGGAGGCTATCGTCAGCCAGTCGGCGGCGAGCAGTCCTTCGAAGAAGACGCCTTTGACGCACAGGGCCGCGAACGTGACGACGGCCAGCGAGATACCCACGCGACCGATGAGTTTCGAGAGTTTCTGCAACTGGAGGTTCAGCGGGGTCTCCTCGTCGCTTTCGACAGTGGCCTGCCGGGCTACGTGTCCGAACTCCGTTGCATCGCCCACGGCCGACACCTCCATCACGCCGTGTCCTTCGATCACCGTCGTGCCCCGCATGACCCGGTCCGAGGGGTAGGTGGCCTCCTTGTCGAAACGGGCGGGATCGGTCGTCTTGTCGGTCTGCGTTTCGCCGGTCAGTGTCGATTCGTTGATCTTCAGCGAGACGGCCTCGACGAGCTGTCCGTCGGCAGGTACCTCCTCTCCGCTTTGGAGGATGACCGTGTCGCCCACGACGACCTCGTGTTTGGGAATTTCCGTCACCTCGCCGTCGCGGACGACTTTGACCGGGGTTTCGTCGTTGCTGCTGTTGAGCACGTCGAACTTCTTCATGGCGTCGTATTCGAACCAGAAAGCGACGCCCGTGGCCAGAAAGATGGCGCAGAAGATACCGATGGCTTCGGCGAACTCGTTGTGTATGAATCCGATGCCCAGCGACAGCAGGGCCGCTATGATCAGAATACGGATCACCGGGTCGTTGAATTTCTCGAAGAACAGCCTCCACAACGATTTACGCTCGGGAGGCGTGAGCAGGTTGGAACCGTATCGTTCTCTGTTTCGGAGCACTTCGGCTCGGGAGAGTCCTTGTAGTCGGTCGGTCATGGTGAAAACGTTTTTTTACAGCGATGAAAATTCTCTTTTGGCCGCATCGAGCCGGATGGCGACGAACAGCAGCACGGTGAACGCGATCAGCGACGATCCCCCGTAGCTGAAGAAAGGCAGGGGGATGCCGATCACAGGCATGATTCCAATCGTCATGCCGATATTGACGGCGACGTGGAAAAGAAAGATCGAGGCCACGCAATAGCAGTAGATCCGGCCGAAAGGTTCCATCTGGCGTTCGCCCATCCGGATGAGCCGCAGGATCAGCACGGCGAATAGAATAACGACCAGCGCACTGCCCAGAAAGCCCCATTCTTCGCCGACGGTACAGAAGATGAAGTCTGTGCTCTGTTCGGGGACGAAGTTGAACTTGGTCTGCGTGCCTTCCAGAAAGCCTTTGCCCGAGAATCCCCCGGATCCGATGGCGATTTTCGATTGATTGACGTTATAGCCCCATCCCTTGAGGTCCGACTCGATGCCCAGCAGATCGAGGATACGCTTCTGCTGGTGGGTCTGGAGCAGATGGTCGAACGCATAGTCTATCGTGTAGGTGAAACCCAGCGAACCGAAAAAGAGCAGGATGAACGTCGCTATGTTGCGGAGCTTGCGGCGGTAGGCGTACAGGACGACAACGCCCATCGACAGGACGACGGCGATGAGAATGGCCGAGTGCCAGCCCATATCGATGCCCGACAGGTTGAATGCGGCGTAGAGCAGAATCGAACCCAGTGCCAGGCCGGCGAGATAGATGATTTTGGAGCGCCAGTCTCCGTTGATGATACCCTCGCCCGCGACGCATACCACGATCAGTACGATGAGCAGCATCACGGGATCGAGCAGGAACGAAAAGACGAACAGCGAGACGGTCATCAGCAGGGCGATGTAGACCCAGCCGTTGAAGCCCTCCCGGTAGAGCATGAACAGGAACGAACCGTAGACGAGGGCCGATCCTGTGTCGTTCTGCAACATTACGATGAGCACCGGAATGCCCAGCAACAGGCCGATGCGCAGCAGGTCGTGCATCCTGCGGATGTCGAACGTATAGGAACTCATGTAACGGGCCAGTGCCAGCGCCGTCGTGAATTTGACGAACTCGGTGGGCTGGATGGCGACAGGACCCATGACGATCCACGACCGGGCGCCATTGACCTCCTTGCCCAGGAACAGTACGCCCACGAGAACGAGTACGGCGATCCAGTAGAGCGGGTAGGCCAGCATATGATAATATTTGGCATCGATGAGCAGGATCGACACGGCGATGAAAGCCGACGCACCCATCCAGATCATCTGCATGCCGTAGCGCTGGCCGATATCGAATATGCTCGCATGGTCGTCGTCGTAGACGGCTGCATAGATGTTGAGCCATCCCATCAGCACCAGCGCGACGAATACGGCTATGGCCACCCAATCCACGCGTCCGGGGGCAAGATCATTTGTCTTTTCGCTGTCGGTCATAATAAGGATAGGCGATTTGCATGTTTTTGACCCGTTCCACCATGTCCGGCCGCGTGATCGTGTCGGTCAGGTAGTATTCGGTGATGAGGCTGGCAATCGGTGCGGCGATCGTCGCGCCGAAGCGTCCGTTTTCGACGTAGACCGAAACGGCGATCCGGGGATTGTTGCGCGGAGCGAAACAGAAGAACGTACTGTGGTCGCTTCCGTGCGGATTCTGTGCGGTCCCCGTTTTGCCGCAGATGTCCAGCCCGGGCACTGCGGCCACCCATCCCGTTCCGCCGCCGTTCACGGCCTGGTACATGCCCTCGACGATGGGATCGAAATAGCGGGCGTCCACCTTCGGATAGTGGCGTTCGTAGAAGCGGCTGTCGATGGAGTCGCGGTCGTGAATCCGCTTGACCACGTGCGGGATATAATAGTAACCCCGATTGGCGATCGTGGCCACCATGTTGGCCATCTGCAACGGCGTGCATCCCAACTCGCCCTGGCCGATGGCCAGCGAGAGGACGGTGAGTCCGTTCCAGCGCCCTTTGTACCGTTTGTCGTAGAATTCCGATGTGGGCACGTTGCCGTTGAGTTCCCCGATGAAGTCCGATCCGAGCTTGCGGCCGTATCCGAAACTGCGCACGTAGTCGGCCCAGACATCGAAGGCCTCCTCTATGTTTTCGTACTTCTTGTTTTCGAGAATGTTGCGGAATTCGTAGCAGAAATAGGGGTTGCACGACGTGGCGATGGCACCGTACAGGTCCCGGGGCGAGCTGTGCGAGTGGCAGGCCATGCCCCGGCCGAACGGATAGGCTTTGGGACCTCCGTAGCAGGGATGGGTCTGCGAAGGGACCAGCGTGCCTTCCTGCATGCCGATGAGTCCCTGCAATACCTTGAACGTCGATCCGGGCGGGTAGGAAGACATGACGGCCCGGTTGAAGAGCGGACGCCGCGGATCGTTGAGCAGTTTCATGTAGTTGTTGCCTCGCTCGCGGCCCACCAGCTCGTCCGGATCGTAGCCCGGACTGCTGACCATGACGAGAATTTCGCCTGTCGCCGGCTCGATGGCCACGACGCTGCCCACCTTGTTCTGCATCAACTCCTCGGCCAGCGCCTGAAGCCGGCCGTCGATCGTGCAGGTGATGGCCACGCCCGGCGAGGGCATCGTGTCGTAGATACCGTCCATGTAAGAACCTTTGGGTATGCCGTGTACGTCTACCATGTCGATCTTCACGCCCTTGACACCCCGCAGCACCTCTTCGTAAGCCTGCTCGATGCCGCTCATGCCGATGTAGTCGCCGCTGCGGTAATACGGGTTCCGCTCGACGATCTTCTCGTTCACTTCGCCCACGTATCCCAGCAGGTTGCCCGCCATTTTGGTCGGATAGGAACGTACCGTACGGTAGACGGTGTAGAAGCCCGGGAAGCCGTGCTCCTCGAAGCGCAGCTTCACCTCCTTGGGCAGCAGTTTGGCGATGGCCGAAGCCCTGCGGCGCGAGAACTGGTTGGCCTTGATGAGTTCCTTGCGGATGCGTTCGACCGGTATGCCGAGGATGCGGCTCATGGCCACGGTGTCGAAGGGTTTGATTTCGCGGGGGATGGCCATCAGGTCGTAGGCTTCCTTGCTCTGGACGAGAAAGGCCCCGTTGCGGTCGTAGACTTCGCCGCGCGGAGGGTATTGCACCATATAGCGCAGGACGTTGTTGTTCGCATGGGCTTTATAGTGTTCGTCGATGACCTGGATATAGAACAGTCGCAGAACGATGATGACCGTGATCGCGATGACGGTCGCCCGAAGAATTTTGACCCGATCCATGCCGTTCACCGTTTCAGTTTTTTTTGCGGTTTACCGAAAAGAGACGCTGGCAGAGATAGACGAGCGGCAGCGTAGCGGCCCAACTGAGCACGATACGCAGGGCCGTGATGTGGAAAAATTTCCACGAGAGGGTCTCGAGCGAGAAAAACAACGCGCAGAGCAAAAACGACATGATACCCGCATACCGGATGAACTTCTTGAACCCCAATCTATTCACATTGGGGATGCCTCCGTCGCGAACCTCGTCTTTGCCTGCCAGAAGTTCCAGCAGCGTGGGCCGACAGAACGAGACGAAAAGCGTGGCGATCGTGTTGATCCCGGCCGTCGCCATGAAAAAATCCATCGTCACCCCGGTCAGCAGTCCCAGCCCCAGCAGGG
>UROX01000042.1 GCA_900549685.1 uncultured Alistipes sp. | reverse complement strand
GAATCTTTCAGGGCATATTTGCTTACCCATACGGTCGCGGCCAGTTCGTCGCCTTTGAAATAATTTTTGGCTTCGGCCACCGCTTCGGCGTACGGGTACTCTTTCAGCGGTGCAGACGGTTTCATGTTTTCTGTCTCGTTAGACATAACCTTGATGATGTTATTGTTTGGCAGGAGGAGTCAGCGGCAGCGAAAGCCACGCCAAATTGATGCCGCGGCCCATGTGGCCGTGGTTTTCGCCCGTGTCGCCGTCATAGAGCATGGCCAGCCGGTCGCCCACTTTGATCACCGACGGCATGCCGATGGCGCCCTTGACTTGTTTGGTGTTCTGACAGTCGATCACGATCGCTTTATCTTCCGTATTCCATTGGTTCAGGTCGCGGGTCCAGTACACCCAGATGGCGTCCGTATATTCGCCCCGGTCGGGATGGATTCCGATATGGTTGGTGAACAGGAACCATGTATCGTTGCTCGGCTCGTAGTAGAGTGAGGTGTTTTCGCATTGTTCGGTCGGCGGGAAAATGGGCTGCGGATCGACCGTCCACGCGCCGTTCAGGTCGCGGGTACGGGCGATACCCACCGTGCGCCCCAGCTTGCCGGGTTCGGTGAAGGCCGCCGCGCCGAAAAACATCAGGTACTCGCCGTCCTGCTCCACCACGTCGCCCGGACTGGCCGTGTCGCTGTAATAGGTCCCGGCTTCGTTGGTGAACGGGATGATGTCGTACCGCTTGCGCCATGGTCCGGCCGGATGGTCGGCTTCGGCTTTCAGTGTCACGTAGGGTGTTGCAGGGATGCAGTCGGGAGCCGGGGTGCAGAACTGGGTCCCCACGTAGAACATGTGCCATTTTCGGCCGTCACAGAAGAGCCAGGGCGAGGAAGCCGATTTGGAATCGGGCTGCCCCGGTTCGCCCAAGGTCAGTTGCTGGCCGTGCTTAGTCCAGTGGCGCAGATCGGTGCTGGTGGCCAAACATGACAGCCATCCATCCTTGCCCGCTCCGTCGTAGTGGAGGTAGTAGACGCCCTCGTGTTCGATGACCACCGCTTCCCGGGCGCCGTAGGTGTCGCAACTGTCCGGCCCCGTACCGCAGGGCATGACCAGACCTTCGTCCTCGACGTCCATGCGCAGGACGGCCTGCGAACGTCCGTCCGGGTAACGTTCGGGAGCCCGGTAGACCTTCTGGGCGGAGACGCTTGCGGTCCAAACCAGCATACAGCCTATCAACCATTTCTTTCTCATGGTCTGAAAGTTTAGGAGCGGGAATATTCCGCGCGACACCGATCCGCCGCCTGAAACATAACCCGCACGCTCTTGTTATCTTCGTTATGATCGCCCGTCCCGAAGGCTTTGTTCCAAAGGAACAGAGACCTCCTTCCCGGACTGTTTTTCGTGTTTACAAGATTACGAACTATCGATCTGAAGTAAAAGAATCCGTCGTTAATCTTATCAAGAAGTTATCAACAAACCGGCTTAACGAATTAACGTTCAGAGGTTACCGATACCTGTTCGATTTTCCCGCCCAAGGGAGGGGCGATTTTCGAAACCTTCACCTTTACTCGCTCGCAGGCCGGGAAAGCGTCGTACAGCGCTTCGATGATCCGGGCGCAGACGTTTTCCAGAATGTGGGAGGTGACAGCCATCTGTTCGCGGACGATTTCGAATACCCGCAGGTAGTTGATCGTGTCATCCACACGGTCGCTCTGAGCTGCCCGGGAGAGGTCGGCCCAGAGGGTCACGCTCACCCGAAAACGGTTGCCTACGACCCGCTCCAACGGATAGCAACCGTGGAAGGCGTGGAATTCCATATTTTCCAGTTCTATGACGGACAACGACATGAGTATTGTTCTTTGGTCCATGCAAAGAAACGGATAATCGCCGGATTTCTTCGAAAACTTCTTTTCGAAGTTATCCACATTTTATCGGCAGCGACTTTCGGCCCGAGCCTCCCGAAGGGCAAGAAACTGTGCAGCAAGACCTTTCGCCGGTTGTCGGGCTATCGAACACAGGGGAAATACCGCCCGAACGAAAAAGCCGCACCGGGAGCGGGACGTCCGGTCGCTCGCCGCCCGAACGGTCTTGCAAGACCTGTGCGAACCGGCCGGTACCGTTGTCCGAAAGTTACGGGAACGACGTTGTGTTTCCCCGACTCGCAAGCCTCGAAAGACGACAAAACTCTGCGGCGAAAGACGGGCAGGTGGAAATGCAAACATGAAACGGGAGGGCCGTCTGCATACAGACGGCCCTCCCGTTTCAGTCTTATAATCAGAAGTTCCCTTACCCTCTTCGCCGCAGAAACGGCTCCTCGGACACCCGGAGAAGAGAGTTCGGATCTCCGGAGAGAATCAATTCCCGAATACGAGTCCCTCGTCGCCGGCATCGACGGCGATCACGCTGTTGCGGTCCACGTTTCCGGAAAGAATAGCTTTCGAGAGTTCATTGACCAGATAACGTTGCAGCGTCCGTTTGACGGGCCGTGCGCCGAACATCGGATCGTATCCTTCCCGAGCCATCCAGTCGATGGCCCTGTCGGTCACGTCGAGCCGGATGCCGTTGCGGGCGAGCATTTCGTCGATCTGCCGGATTTGCAGCACGACGATCTGCCGCACGTCGTCGCGCGTGAGCGGCGTGAACATGACGATTTCGTCGATACGGTTCAGGAATTCCGGACGGATCGTCTGTTTCATCAGATCGAATACCTCTTTTTTCGTCTCGTCGAGCACCTCTTCGGGCGGCACGTCGTCGGTGTATTTCGACAGACGGTCCATGATGATATGCGAACCGGTATTCGACGTCATGATGATGATCGTATTGCGGAAATCGACCGTTCGGCCTTTGTTGTCAGTCAGTCGTCCGTCGTCGAGCACCTGAAGCAGGATGTTGAACACGTCCGGATGGGCCTTCTCGATTTCGTCGAGCAATACCACCGAATAGGGCTTGCGGCGGACGGCTTCGGTGAGCTGGCCGCCTTCGTCGTATCCCACGTAGCCCGGAGGCGCTCCGATGAGACGCGACACGCTGTGGCGCTCCTGATATTCGCTCATGTCGATACGCGTCATCATCGTATCGTCGTTGAACAGGTATTCGGCCAGCGCCTTGGCCAGTTCGGTCTTACCCACGCCCGTCGTGCCGAGGAAGATGAACGATCCGATCGGCCGGCGCGGGTCCTGCAAACCGGCCCGCGAGCGGCGCACCGCGTCCGAGACGGCGGCGATGGCGCGGTCCTGCCCGATCACCCGGTCGTGCAGTTCGCTCTCCATGCGCAGCAGTTTCTCGCGTTCGCTGCGCAGCATGCGGCTCACCGGAATGCCGGTCCAGCGAGCAACCACTTCGGCGATGTCCTCGGCATCCACTTCTTCTTTTATCATCGCGCCCGTTTCGGCGTTTTTGGCTACTTCGGCCTGCAAGTTCCCGATTTCGGCTTCGGCTTCGCGGATTTTGCCGTAACGGATTTCGGCCACACGGCCGTAATCGCCGTTGCGTTCGGCCTCGGCCGCCTGTACTTTGTACTCTTCGACCTGACGTTTGTTTTTCTGTATCTTCTCCAGAATATCGCGTTCGCTCTGCCATTTGGCTCTCAGGGCCGAACGTTTGGCATTCAGCTCGTCGATCTCGTGCGAAAGTTCCTCGATACGGCCCTGGTCTTTTTCGCGACGGATGGCCTCGCGCTCGATTTCGAGCTGACGTACCCGGCGGTCCAGTTCATCGATCTCCTCCGGAACGGAGTTCATCTCCAACCGCAGTTTGGCCGCCGCTTCGTCGATCAGGTCGATCGCCTTGTCGGGCAGAAAACGCGAAGTGATGTAGCGGTGCGAGAGTTCGACCGATGCGATGATCGCCTCGTCTTTGATCCGGACCTTGTGGTGGCTTTCGTAGCGCTCTTTCAATCCCCGGAGGATCGATACAGCGTCGGCAGTGGAGGGTTCGTCCACCATGACTTTCTGGAACCGCCTTTCGAGGGCCTTGTCCTGTTCGAAATATTTCTGGAACTCGTCCAGCGTCGTAGCGCCGATGGCTCTCAGTTCGCCCCGGGCCAGAGCCGGTTTGAGGATGTTGGCCGCATCCATCGCTCCGTCGCCCTTACCGGCTCCCACCAGCGTGTGGATTTCATCGATGAACAGCAGGATCTCGCCTTCGGCCGAAATGACCTCCTTGACGACGGCTTTGAGCCTCTCCTCGAATTCGCCCTTGTATTTGGCTCCGGCGACGAGGGCGCCCATGTCGAGCGAATAGACCTGTTTGCTGCGCAGGTTCTCGGGCACGTCGCCATCCACGATCCGGTGGGCGATACCCTCGGCGATGGCCGTTTTACCCACGCCCGGCTCGCCGACCAGAATCGGGTTGTTCTTGGTTCTCCTCGAGAGGATCTGCAGTACGCGGCGGATCTCCTCGTCCCGGCCGATGACCGGATCGAGCTTGCCCTTGCGGGCCTGTTCGTTCAGATTGACGGCGTATTTTCCCAGTGCGTCGTATTCCTGTTCGGCGGTCTGGCTGTCTACGGTAGAACCTTTGCGCAGTTCCCTGATGGCGGCCACCAGCTCTTTCTCTGCGGCTCCGGCATCTTTCAGCAGCCGGCTCGCTTCACTTTTTTCGGCCAGGATGCCCAGCAGAAGATGCTCTACCGAGGCGTATTTGTCGCCGAAGGTCCGGGTATAGTCCGAGGCTTTTTGGATGGCTTCGGAGCTTTCGCGGGAGAAATAGACGTCGCCGCCCTGCACTTTGGGCAGACGGGCGAGGGCCTGCCCCACGGCGCTTTTCAGGGTGTCGGCGTTTACGCCCGCTTTCCGCAGCAGGAACATGCCCACGCTGTCGTCGCCATCGACAATGGCTCCGAGGATGTGCAGCGGCTCGACGGCCTGATTGCCGTTGCCCGAGGCGAGGTTCATCGCGCTTTGCAGAACCTCCTGTGCTTTGATGGTCAGATTGTTGATGTTCATATTACGTGTTTTCGGTTTCTCATCGTTTCGCTAAATGACCGTACAAAATGTCTGCCAGAGCCGTGCGACCTGTAAAAGTGACGCAATTGTCTGACAATGAGTCGTTCGAGTGTGAAATTATGTCGCAGAAGTCCGCCATTCCCTGCCGTTTCGTCCGCTCTCGGGTGACAGGTCGGATGCCGTGCCCGTTTTCGTCCGCCGGCGTGCGGATCGTGTTCCGTCCGGCAGGAAAGGGCGGCGGGATATTTCGCTGCGCGGACGTTGCGGATTCCCGCCGAAATTGCCTATCTTTGTTTTCGGAAACAAAACGCTATGGACAACTTCATCGTATCGGCCCGCAAATACCGTCCCGCGACCTTCGCGTCGGTCGTCGGGCAGTCGCACATCACCTCGACGCTGCGCAATGCCATCGTCCGCAACCAGTTGGCGCATGCCTACCTGTTCTGCGGTCCGCGGGGCGTGGGCAAGACCACCTGCGCGCGCATTTTCGCCAAGGCGATCAACTGTCTCCATCCGGGACCCGACGCCGAGGCCTGCAACGAGTGCGAGTCGTGCCGGGCGTTCGACGAAGGACGTTCGTTCAATATCCACGAGCTGGATGCGGCGTCGAACAACTCGGTGGACGACATCCGCAGCCTGACCGATCAGGTGCGGATCCCGCCTCAGGTGGGCCGGTACAGCGTCTATATCATCGACGAGGTCCATATGCTTTCGGTCCAGGCGTTCAACGCTTTTCTCAAGACGCTCGAGGAGCCGCCCGCGCACGCCGTGTTCATTCTGGCCACGACCGAGAAGCACAAGATCATCCCCACGATCCTGTCGCGCTGCCAGATCTACGATTTCAACCGCATCCGCGTCGAGGACGGCGTGGGCTATCTTCAGTACATTGCCTCGCAGGAAGGCGTGACCTACGACGAGGAGTCGCTCCACATCATCGCCCGCAAGGCCGACGGCGGTATGCGCGACGCGCTGTCGATGTTCGACAAGGTCGTCTCGTTCTGCGGACAGAACCTGACGGCCGCACAGGTCGCCGAGACGCTCAACGTGCTCGACTACGATACGTATTTCAATATGACGTCGCTCGTCCTGTCGGGCGATTATACCGCAGCCCTGCTGCTTTTCGACGAAGTATTGCGCAAAGGGTTCTCCGCCCAGACGTTTCTCGGCGGGCTGAACGGGCATTTCCGCGATCTGTTGATGTGCAAGAATCCGCAGACGCTCCCGCTGCTCGAAGTGACGGGCGGCGTGGCCGAGCGGTATCGTGCGCAGGCGGCCGAATGTCCGGTACCTTTGCTGTTCGGGGCGATCGACCTGCTCTCGGCGGTCGATTCGTCGCTGAGGACGGCCGCCAACCAACGCCTTCACGTCGAACTGAGCCTGATGAAACTCTGCGGGCTCGGTCAAAAAAAAAATAACGACACCCTGACCCCTTCCCTTCCGGAGCTGAAAGGGAACCGTCCCTCCGGCGCCGAAAGCCCGGCGGCACATTCCGCAACTGCTCCGGAAGTCCGGCAGTCGCAACCGTCTGCTCCGGTCTCCGCACCGGTCCCGCCGGCTTCTTCTCCTGCCGTTTCCCGCCCTTCCGCGGCGGATGCGGTTCCCTCCGGATCGGCTGTGCCCCGGGCTGTGGAAAAGGAACGTGTCTCCCCCGCTCCGCCAACTCTTCCTGCGGCCGGTCCCGTGCCGTCTTCCGCTTCGTCGGCCGGTACGCCTGTCCCTTCGCTCCGTACGTCCTCCGGCGGCGTCTCGTTGTCGGGTCGGTCGATCCTTTCGTTGCTCGGCGGCAGTACGGCCGCCTCTTCGGCCGATGAGGACGAGACTCCGGACGTGGATCCCGGGTCCGAAGACGAGACGTTCGAGGAGTCCGAAGAACCGATCGCTGCGCGACTGGAACAGGCGCTGGCCCGCCTGTCGGACGAACTGATGAAAGAGCGTCCGCGGCTCGGCGTCGTCTTTTGCGAAGCGACGGTCCATGCCGAGGGAATTCTGCTCAAGGTGCCCAACGAATCGCTCTACGACGAGGTGACTCACCACCTGACCGATATTCAGAAAAGACTCTGCGAGCTGTCTTTTTCGAAAACTCCCGTCGCCATACGGGTCGTCGTGACCGAGGACAAATCGGGACTCCGGCCGGTGAAGGTCGAGGACCGTCTGCGCTTCCTTACGCAAAAAAATCCGCTCGTCACCCGCCTCCGCCAGTCGCTCGATCTGGACATCGAATAGGCGAAACGATCCGTCCGGAGCCGGACGCGACCGTTTCTCTGTCTTCCGAAAAAAGTGAGACCCGGCGATTTCGCGATAATTTCACTACCTTTGTACGACCGGTTTTTCCGGTATGCGACAACGACCTAAACCGATAACGATGAATTTTGTAGAGGAACTCAAATGGAGAGGCATGATCCACGACATCATGCCGGGAACCGAAGAACAGTTGGCCAAGGAAATGACCACCGCCTACGTGGGTATCGACCCCACCGCCGACTCGCTGCATATCGGACATCTCGTCAGTGTGATGATTATGAAGCACTTCCAGCGTTGCGGACACAAGCCCATCGTGCTGGTGGGCGGAGCGACGGGCATGATCGGCGATCCGTCCGGCAAGTCGCTGGAACGCAATTTGCTCGACGAGACCACGCTGCGCCATAATCAGGAGGCGATCAAAAACCAACTCAGCCGCCTGATCGACTTCAATTCCGACGCGCCCAATGCCGCCGAGATGGTCAATAACTACGACTGGATGAAAAACTTCTCGTTTCTGGAGTTCATCCGCGACATCGGCAAGTGCATTACGGTCAATTACATGATGGCCAAGGATTCGGTCAAGAAACGTTTCAACGGCGAGGGCGAAGGCATGTCGTTCACCGAATTCACCTACCAGCTGGTGCAGGGGACCGACTTCCTCCATCTTTACCAGCACAAGAACTGCAAATTGCAGATGGGCGGTTCCGACCAGTGGGGCAACATCACCACGGGTACCGAACTCATCCGCCGCAAACTGGGCGGCGAGGCGTTCGCCCTGACCTGCCCGCTCATCAAAAAAGCCGACGGAACGAAATTCGGCAAGACCGAATCGGGCAACGTATGGCTCGACGCCCGCTACACTTCGCCGTACAAGTTCTACCAGTTTTGGCTGAACGTCAGTGACGAGGATGCCGAACGCTATATCCGTATCTTCACCGTGCTGGACCGCGAGACGATCGAGTCGCTCATCGCCTCGCACCGCCAGGCGCCGCATCTGCGCGAGCTGCAGAAGACGCTGGCACGCGAAGTCACCTGCATGGTTCATTCCGAAGAGGAATACCGCAAGGCCGTCGAGGCCTCGTCCATCCTGTTCGGCGGCGCGACGGCCGAGGCGCTGCGCGGAATCGACGAACGGACTTTCCTTCAGGTGTTCGACGGCGTACCCCAGTTCGAGGTGCCGCGCTCTGTGATCGAGTCCGGGGTCGGCGTGCTGTCGCTCTGCACCGAACATGCTGCCATCTTCCCCTCCAAAGGCGAGGCGCGCAAACTGATTCAGGGCGGGGGCATTTCGCTCAACAAGACGAAGGTGGCTTCCGTCGAAGCCGCCGTGTCGGCCGCCGACCTGCTGTCGGACAAATATCTGCTCGTGCAGAAAGGCAAGAAAAACTATTTCCTGATCGTCGTCAAATAATACCGAACCTATGCCTCTCGTAAAACCCGCCGGATACCGCAACCTGCTCGGCGATGTGGAAAACACCGAAAAAGCGATCAAGCTGGTCAAGGACATGTTCCAGCAGAACCTTTCCGCCCAGTTGGCGCTGTTGCGCGTGACGGCGCCGATGGTGGTGCTTCAGGGAACGGGTATCAACGACGACCTGAACGGCGTCGAGCGCCCCGTGTCGTTCCCCATCCGCGATATGGGCGAGCGCCGGGCCGAGGTGGTCCATTCGCTGGCCAAATGGAAACGGCTCAAGCTCGCCGAGATGGGCGTACAGCCGGGCCGGGGAATCTATACCGACATGAATGCGCTCCGGCCCGATGAGGAGCTGGATAACATCCATTCGCTCTATGTCGATCAGTGGGACTGGGAAAAGGTCATCGCGCCCGAAGATCGGAACGTGGCGTTTCTCAGGAAGACCGTGCGCCGGATATACGAGGCGATCAAAGTGACCGAGAACCGGCTTTACGTCGAATTTCCGCAGATCGTTCCCGCTTTGCCCGAGGAAATCCATTTCATCCACGCGCAGGAGTTGCTCGACCTCTATCCCGACAAAACGCCCAAAGAGCGCGAGAACGAGATCGTGCGGCGCTACGGAGCCGTGTTCGTTATCGGCATCGGTGCGGCGCTTTCGGACGGTATGCCCCACGACGGACGTGCGGCCGACTACGACGACTGGAGCACGCCCGACGAGAAGGGATACGAAGGGTTGAACGGCGACCTGTTGTTGTGGAATCCGCTGCTCGGCAGCGCTTTCGAAGTATCGAGCATGGGTATCCGTGTCGATCGGCAGTCGCTGTTGCGTCAGCTCGCCCTGCGCGGACAGGAAAACAAAAGCGAACTCTACTTCCATAAGAAACTGCTCGCCGGTGAGCTGCCCTGTACCATCGGCGGCGGCATCGGCCAGTCGAGACTGTGCATGTACCTGCTGCGCAAGGCCCATATCGGCGAGATACAGAGCAGCATATGGCCCGAAGCGATGCGACGCGAATGCCGCGAGGCAGGCATCGATCTGGTCTGATCGTTCGGGTCGCGGCCGGTCCGGTAGAATATGACAAAGGCTTCCGTTTTCGGCGGGAGCCTTTCTTTTGCGTCCGACATCGAGGTGCCCGGATTCGTCGGCCGGTGTGGCATCTGTCGGCGATTGTGCGTTACCGGGCCTTCTGTGTTCTGTCTTCGGAACCGTCCTGTCCGTTTCTGCTTGCTCGCAGACCGGTAGCATCGCGGATCGGTTCCGGGGTGTACGGGCGGGGATTTCGGGCGTCCGAAGAGTGCCGGTCTCGCCCTTCGGGATGTGTCCGTTGTCGCCGTCCTGCCTGGCGATTTAAACCTTTTCGAAACTGCCGATCCGGACGTGCGGCCCCGGGATCGCGAATGACAGCGGGGCGGAAATACACGGCCGTAAACGTCGGAACTTCAATATACGATTGTCTTTACAATTGTAAGATTCTCGACTCTTTGGGATAAAGATTATTCGTGCGACGGCCGATCCGTTTGATCCAGCCCAGCGGCAGCCCCTCGTGGCAGACCAGATTGATCCCTTCGTCGAACGGTGTGGCGTCGATGTCCTTTTTGCGCAGGTAATCGAGTGCGGCGGACAGGTCCAGATCGACTCTCGGCGTCCGGTCGCGTACCAGATCGTGGAACATGGCCAGCGCGTGGTCGGGTTTGAGCTTGCCCCCGAAGAGCTGTCCCATCCGTACGCCCGATCCGATGACCGTCAGGCTGCCGGCGAGCTGGCGCACGGCATCGAATGCCCGGTCGTAATAACCGTATATCGTGTCGTTCACGGCGGCGAAACGCATGTATTCGGGCTGGGCCGTCCATGCCGATACGGCCGCGGCATCTTTGCGGGACAGTTCCGTGAGAATCGTTTTTTTCGGCTTCGGGACTTTCGTTTTCCGGCGGCCGTCGCCTTTGCGCACCGCCGCGGCGAAAAATCCTTCCGCCCGCGTCCGGTGGGGATAGAAGCGGAACGTTTCGATGCCGGCCTCTTCGCCCCGTACGATACCCCACGACGGATCGGTTTTGATGCCGCACCTCTCGCAGTCGTACTGTTCGGCCAGCCACCGGACGTTGCCTTCGTTTTCGTCCGTGTTGAACGTACACGTGCTGTAAACCAGTACGCCTCCCGGGCGCAGTGCGGGCCATATGTCGCTCAGTATCCGGCGCTGCCGTGCCGCGCACAGGGACGTGTTCCGTTCGCTCCATTCGTTGCGGGCGGCAGGATCCTTGCGGAACATGCCCTCGCCCGAACAGGGGGCGTCCACGACGACCAGATCGAAACAGTGCTCGAAGGTCCCCAGACGCGAAGGATCGTCGCACGTGACCGCTATGTTGCCTATGCCCCATTTCCGGGCGTTCTCGGCCAGTACCGATGCGCGGTTGCGGATCGGCTCGTTGGCTACGACGAGGCTTTCGGCTCCGGCGAGCGTGGAGAGCAGCGTCGTCTTGCCTCCGGGGGCGGCGCACAGGTCGAGTACCCGTAGCGGTTCGCCTTCCGGAAAGGTCTGCCGGAAAATCGTCTCCAGAAACATCGACCCTGCCTCCTGCACGTAATAGGCTCCGGCATGAAAAGCCGGATCGAGCGTAAACGAGGGCCTGCGGTCCAGATAATAGCCGTAACGGCACCACGGGACCTGTTCTCCCTCGGGTTTTTCGGCGACTTTGTAAGGATTGAAGCGGATGCTCACGGGCGACTCTCCGCCCAGCGCATCGAGCAGTTCTTCCGTCTCGGAGGCTCCCAGCAACGACCGGGTCCGTTCGACGAAAGCTGCGGGGAAAGCGGTTTCGGACATTATCGTTTCTTAGCTTTTTTCAGCGATTCGATCCGGGCGAGCACGGGTTCGAGCGAAGCGGGATCGTCGATGAAATCAGTATGGTCTACGTCGATGACGAGCATTTCGCCCCGGTAGATCTTCCCGATCCATTGTTCGTACTTGCGGTTCAGCCTTTCGAGATACTCTTCCTGGATGCTCATTTCGTAGGCTCTGCCGCGCTTGCGGATCTGCCGTACCAGCGTGGGAACGCTCGCCTTGAGGTAGATCAGCAGATCGGGCGCCTGGGTGAGTCCGGTGGCCAGATCGAAAATCTTCATGTAGGTGTCGAAGTCGCGCGAGGACATCAGCCCCATTTCGTGCAGGTTGGCGGCGAAGATGTAGGCGTCTTCGTAGATGGTCCTGTCCTGAATCAGGTCGTTGCCCGTCGAGAGAATGTCGGCCGCCTGCCGGATACGCTGGCCGAGAAAATAGATCTGGAGGTTGAACGACCAGCGGTTCATGTTTTCGTAGAAGTCGCCGATGTAGGGGTTGTCGCTGTTCTCGAAATAGGCTTCGGCGCCGGTTTTTTCGGCGAGCAGTCCGGTGAGCGAGGTTTTCCCGCTACCGATGTTTCCGGCAATCGCTATGTACATGACCGTTCGTTTTATCGCTGTTCGGAAGAGTCCGGAAAGACCCTTTCCTGCAAATTTAGTGCATTTATCCGATAAAATCAATCATGCTCCGCGCCCGAAATCTTTCGGTAGAGTGCCTTGAAATTCGCGGCCATCCGCTCCCATGTAAAGCGTTCGCGGTAGGAGAGAATATTCCGCCGGAACGGTTCGCCCAGCCGTTCGTCGTAGAACCGGGCGATGGCTCCGGCGATGGCCCCGGCGTCGGGTTCGACGACGAGACCGGTCTGCCCGTCGGGCACGATTTCGCGCAGTCCGCCTACTCCGGTAACGATCATCGGCACGTCGAACCAGTAGGCCACCTGCGTCACGCCGCTCTGCGTCGCGCTGCGGTAAGGCTGTACGACCAGATCGCAGGCCGAGAAGAACTTGGCCACGTCCGTGTCGGGGATGAAACGGTCGAACGGCACGATTTCGTCCCCGATACCCAGCCGCTCGATCTGTTCGGCATAGCGCTCCCTTCCGCTGTAATATTCGCCGGCCACGATCAGTCTGCGTCCCTGTGTCTTGCCTGCCTTTTTGAGCTGTGCCCACGCGTCGAGCAGCAGATCGAGCCCCTTGTAGTCGCGCACGAATCCGAAAAACATCGTGTAACGTAGCTCCGGGTCGAGTCCCAGTGCCCGGCAGGCTTCGCCGCGGTCGATCGTCGGGCCGTAGTTGGTGTACATGGGATGCGGCGAAAAGACGGCCGGCTTGTCTTTCGTGAACAGCCTCAGGTCGCGGTGAACCTGTTCCGACATGTAGACGAACCCGTCGATCGAGTCGATGAAATAACGGGTCAGCAGACGGTCGAGCGGCCGTTTTTCGTGCGGAACGACGTTGTCGAGCAGGGCGATGGTCCGTATGCCGCTTCGGCGGGCGATACGGCATACCGTGCCCAGCGCCGGAGCCATCTGCGGAATCCAGTAGCGGACGATCACGGCGTCGGGCCGCAACTTCCGGATGCGGAGTCCGGTCCGGATCCAACTCAGCGGACCGATCGAGTTGAGCGTCCGCTCGATGTCGATTCCTTCGGGCGCCGGAGCGTCGTCGTACTGGCTTTTGCCCGGAAACAGAAACGACGGATATTGCAGCGTGAAGGTGAAGATCCTGCACCGGATGCCTTCGCCCGTGAAAGTCCGCGCGAGCGTCTGGTTGATGCTCGCCAGCCCGCCCCGGTAGGGCCATGCCGTACCTACGATGATCGTATCTTTGAGTTCGTTCATAACAGTTCGGTCAGTTGGTCGATGTACGTGCGGTCGTTGCACAGCCGGGGTACCTTGTTCTGTCCGCCCGCCTTGCCCCGGTTTTTCATCCAGCGGTAGAACGTGCCCGGAGGCGCCACGGTCAGCGTCGGGCGCAGCAGCGTCGTGTCGCGGAACCGTTTGGCCTCGTAGTCCGAATTGACGCGTTGCAGTGCCCGGTCCAGTTCGTCGGCGAACCGTTCGGGATCGTCCGGCGGCGTGCCGAATTCGACGATCCACTGGTGCGAGCCTTTGCTCCTGTCGTTCATGTAGACGGGGCCCGCGGTGTAGTCGCTGATCTGGGCGCCCGTCGCCCGGCAGGCTGCGTGCAGCGCCGTTTCGGCGTTGTCGATGATGATCTCCTCCCCGAAAGCGTTGATGAAGTGGCGTGTCCGGCCCGTAATGCGTATCTTGTACGGGTCCGTCGAGACGAACTCCACCGTGTCGCCGATCAGATAGCGCCACAGTCCGTTGCAGGTCGAGACGATCATGGCGTAATTGACACCCGTGCGGACTCCTTCGAGCGGAACGGCTTTGGATGGGTCGTTCAGTTCGCGTACCGGCAGGAATTCGTAATAGATGCCGTAGTCGAGCATCAACAGCATGGCGTCCGAGGCCGGGTCGTCCTGTATGGCGAAGAAGCCTTCCGAGGCGTTGTAGGTCTCCATGTACTTCATCCGGTCGGAGGGGATGATCCGCCGGTACTGTTCGCGGTACGGCGTGAAGTTCATGCCTCCGTGCGTGAAAAGCTCCATGTTCGGCCACACTTCCGAGATATTGTCCTTGCCTGTGTATTCGAGCACTTTGTTCAGCATGACCAGATTCCACGACGGTACGCCCGCGAATGCCGTCACGTTCCGGTGGACGGTCTCGCGGCAGATCGCCTCGACCTTTTTTTCGAAATCGGGAATCAGGGCCGTCTCGGGACCCGGCACCCGCATTCTCCGGGCCAGTCGCGGCGTGTGTTCGATCAGGATGGCCGACAGATCGCCTTCTTCGGCTCCGCCGCCGGTGTTTTCCAGCCGGTGGCTTCCGCCCAGCGTGAGGGTCTTGCCCGAAAAGACGCGACTCTGCGGATAGAGCCGGGCGAACAGGCCCACGATGTCCAGCGGACCTCTCATATGGCAGTGCCGCAGCCCTTCCCGGCTCACGGGTATGAATTTGCTTTTGGTCGAGGTCGTGCCCGACGATTTGGCGAACCAGCGGATTTCGGTGGGCCAGGTGACGTTTTGTTCCCCGCTGCGGATGCGGTCTATGTACGGCCGGAAATCCTCGTATTCGCAGACCGGAACCCGCCGGGCGAAATCGTCCGCCGTCCGGATGCCGGCGAAGCCGTGCTCCCGTCCGAAGGCCGTGCCCGCGGCTTTGTCCAGCAACGTTTCGAGCTGCCGCCGCTGCGTCTCTCCGGGGTGCCGCATGAAACGGTCTATCGCGTGCAGCCTCGGAGCGTAGAAGAGTCGGATCAGTTTTGTCGTCAGTGCCATGACGTTAAGGTTGTTTCGGGGACCTTCCGGACCTCGGTGTCAGTTGAAGAATTTGCCGATTTTCGAAATGGCCGAGGGCAGGGCGAATACCACGACCCGGTCGTATGCGTTGATCTCCGTGTTGCCCACGGCGATGAAGGTCTTGTCTCCGCGTACGATGCCGCCGATGGTGGCTTCGTGCGGAAAATTCAGTTCCCGGATCTTGCCTTTGGTCGCCGGGGAATTCGGTTTGACAATGAATTCCAGCACTTCGGCGTCGCAGCCGGTCAGGCATTTGATGGCCTGCACGTCGGTGCTCATCGTAAAACGGAAAATGTTGCTGGCCGTGATGAGTTTCTTGTTGATGATCGTGTCTATGCCCATGCTTTCGGCCAAATGGATGAAGTTGAGGTTCTCCACCTCGGCGATCACCTTCTTCACGCCGAGCCGCTTGGCCAGCATGGCGGCCAGGATATTGGTCTCGGCCCGTCCCGTCACCGCCACGAAGGCGTCCATATTGCTCAGTCCCTCCTCGATCATCGCTTCGGTGTTGCGGCCGTCTTCGTTGATGATAAGGGTCTTATCCAGCTGTTCGGCCAGCTTGTAGGCTTTTTCGGGCGTATAGTCCACCAGTTTGATGTTCACCTCGTCCTGAAGCTCTTCGGCTACCCGCACGCCGATGCGGCTGCCGCCCAGAATCATCATGTTCTTGATGTCGATGTTGGTCTTGCCCGAAAACAGCATCACGTCCCGTATGGCGTTCCGGTTGGCGATGACGTAGATGTTGTCGCCCTCTTTGAACGTGTCGTTTCCGCGCGGGATGATGGTTTCTCCGCCCCGCGATATGGCGACGGTACGGTAAGGCAGGTTCTCCCTGTCGTCGGTGATTTCCACCAGCGTCTTATCGACGAGCGGCGACGAGCTGTCGATTTTGAAAACGACCAGCGAGAGCTTGCCGCCCGAAAAATCGACGTATTCCGTCGTACTGGTATGTCCCAGCAGGTTGATGACTTCGCTTGCCGCCACCTTTTCCGGATAGAACAGGTAATCGATGCCCATGTCGATGAACATCTCCTTGTTGTTGGGCTCCAGATATTCGTTGTTGTCGATGCGGGCGATCGACTTGCGGGCGCCGAGCTGTTTGGCCAGGACGGCCGAGATGATGTTGGTCGTCTCCTCGGGACGCACCGCGATGAAAAGGTCCGCCTTGCGTACGGCGGCTTTCTTGAGCACCGAGAAGGTCGTGCAGTCGCCTTCGATGACGATCACGTCGGCCATGCCGGCAATCGATTCCAGCCGTTTGGGATCGTCGTCCACGACGGTGATGTCGTGGTATTCGCTACTGAGCATCTTGGCCAGATGGCTGCCCACTTCTCCTGCTCCTGCGATGATGATTTTCATGTCGTTAAGCTGTCGTTTTCGTTTCCGTACCCTTCGCCGGTCCTCCGTGCCGGTCCGTTCTCCGCTCCGGCGGCGCATTCGTTTCCCGATGCCCGTCCGGTGTCCCCTGCATTTTCGGGGCCGGATTTTCCGTCTCCGCGATCATTCTTTCCACAAAGATAGGATTTTCCGCACAGAGTGTGTTTTTTCTTCGCCCGCCCTGTAAAATATAATTGGTTTTTACCGCGGGTTGTACGTTCTTTGCAGTGACCGACCCGAACACGATTAACGAAAATTACGCCATGATGTCGTCCAATACGCTGGTTTTTCTGATTGCGGCCGCAGCCGTCGCTTTTTTTGTCCTGGGACTTTCGCTGACCATTATTTTCAAAGGCCATTA
>UROX01000041.1 GCA_900549685.1 uncultured Alistipes sp. | reverse complement strand
GCACCTGCGCGAGATGGACGAACTGCGCCAGAGCGTACAGAACGCCTCCTACGAGCAGAAAGACCCGCTGTTGATCTACAAGTTCGAATCCTACAACCTGTTCAGCAAGATGCTCGACAAGAGCAACCGGGAGATTCTTTCCACGCTGTTCAAGGCTTTCATCCCCGTCAGGGAGAATCCCGAGAACGCCGTGCGTCAGCGCCCGGCACCGCAGCAGCCCAAAACCGACATGTCGAAAATGCAGACCTCGCGGATGGAAGCCGCCGCGGCAGCCGGTTCGACCGAAAAGAGCAAACCGATGCCCGTCCACGTGGAAAAGAAGGTGGGACGCAACGATCCCTGCCCCTGCGGAAGCGGCAAGAAATACAAACATTGCCACGGCAAAACGATGGCCTGATCGCCGGAAACGCGATAAGACGAAGGCCTTACGAATACGAGACAGGAAAAGGCGTCCGACTCTCCGTCGGACGCCTTTTCCGTTGCCGGCATACTTTAAATAATACTCTCAGAGACAATTTGAAAAAGCCGCACACTTCGGAATCGTCGCACGACCGACACTGCCCGCAGTCTCTGCCGTGCATACGATTCGACTTCATAAGCCGAGCACCCTTTTCTTAACAGCCTCCGACAGAGACAGGATTCGAGCAGCCATGTCCCGGAATCAAGACTTCACCCGACCGATACCGCCCAAGGCTCTGGTCTCGCATCCGGTCCAATTTTTCGTATCCGCATGAAAAAATGAAGTCACCCCGACGGGGATCGAAATACGGATTTCCATGCGGTCTCGTCACCCGTTCGCAATCGCCACCTTAATCACCCCGTCGCCCTTGCCCTCGAAAAGACGGTAGGCCTCGTCGATCCGGCTCAACGGGAAACGGTGCGTGATGAGCGGTGTCGTGTCGATCCGGCCCGCCTCGATCAGGCGCAGGATCTCGGCGCAGTCGCAACCGTCCACGCCACCGGTCTTGAACGTCAGGTTTTTGCCGTACATTTCCGGCAGCGGAAGGACCTGCGGCCTGTCGTAAAGCGCGACGACGGTGACGACCGCATTGGGCCGGGCACACTCCCACGCCAGACGGAACGTATCGTCCGCTCCGGCCACCTCCAGCACGACGTCGGCTCCGCCATGGTCGCTGTTCCGGAGAACGAACTCCCGGCACTCCTCCGGTCCGACCGCGAGCACGTCGGGATAGTGTTCCCGCACGAATTGTCGCCGTTCGGGCGACTTCTCGCAGACGACGATCCGCTTCGGCCGCTTCAGCATCGCGCAAAGCAGCGTACAGATTCCCGTCGGTCCCGCACCGATAATCAGCACCGTATCGTCGGAGGTGATTTCCGATATCCGCGCCGCCCAGTAGCCGGTAGCCAGAATATCGCCCACGAACAGAGCCTGCTCGTCGCTCACCGAATCGGGGATGCGGTTCAGGCCCCGGTCGGCATAGGGCACACGGACATATTCGGCCTGCCCGCCGTCGATACGGCAACCCAATGCCCAGCCACCGTCGGGATCGGTACAATTATTCACGTAACCCTTACGGCAGAAGAAACATTCGCCGCAGAAGGTCTCGACATTGACCGTCACCCGGTCGCCGACCTTCACCGACGAGACCTCCTCACCGACCTGTTCCACGACACCGACCATCTCGTGACCGACGGTAACGCCCTCCACGGCGCGAGGAACACTGCCGTGTTTGATATGCAGATCGCTGGTGCAGATGCTTCCGAGCGTCAGACGCACGACGGCATCGCGCGGATTCTGCAATTCGGGCTTCGGCTTTTCCCGCAATTCGAACGTGCCTTTCTTTACATAGGTATATGCTTGCATGGAAGAATCTGTTTTTCGACAAATTTAGCCCATATCGACGAAATATCGGAATACGATCTCTCAAAATACTTTCAGAATCGCCGTGTCGATTGCCTCCGAGACGGAAAGTCCGAACGAGAGACCGTGCCGAAATCCGACTTACAGCCGCAAACGATAGCGACAGGACAGAAGAACAGCGGTCTCAGAACGGTCAAATCCGGACATCGCCCGCAAACGCTTTACGCACACGCCCCGGAATACAGGTCCGAATCGCGACTGCGACAGGAGAGCGATATACGGCGATATAAGCGCCCCGGAGCAAAGAATCGAGACAAAGACCGACTGTTCCGACGACACGACATAAAAGAAACCGGGAACGACGTCCCGGGCCGGGCATCCCGGTATCAGGCCTTGCGGACCCGGTATACGATTTCGGAACGGAGGCCGTAGAGTTTGGCCGCCTCGGGATCGAGGTAGCGGATGTAGTCGATTTCATCGACTTCGAAACCGGCTTCGGCGAGGCGCTTTCCGTAGTCGAGACCATAATCGCGCAAGTGGTCTTTCTGGCCGAAATGCGCCTCCCGCTCGACGGGATCGGTGATCGTCGGGTCTTCGTAGGTCGTCTCGCGGGCCGGATTGACGGGCGAAAGCATGATCCCCCACCCGCCCGGACGCATCACCCGGTACATCTCACGCATGGCCAGGCGGTCGTCCTCGACGTGTTCGAGAATATGGTTGCAGAAAATAATGTCGAACTCGCCGTCGGCAAACGGGATGTGTTGGATATCCATCTTGACGTCGGCCAACGGGGATTCCAGATCGGCCGTCACATAGTCGAGGCGGGGCAGACGCCCGAAGCGCCGGATAAAACAATACTCGGGCGCCACGTGCAGCAGACGGGCGGGCGCTTCGAAGAAATCCGTCTCGTTCTGCAGGAAGAGCCACAGGAGGCGATGGCGCTCCAACGCCAGACAATGCGGACAGAGCGCATTCTCGCGGGGAGCGACATACCCGTAGGGCATGAATTTCCGGTAACGGCTTCCGCAGACGGGACATTCGACGCCACGGCCCGCATACATCAGTCCCATGACGGGCGTACAGAAATGCACCACCCGCTGGATATACTTGCGCGGCACATGCCGCAACACGAAACGTATGAGCTTTTTCATGGGCGGCTTATTCTTCTTTGAGCGCCTCGGCCACTTCCTGTTCGGCCTTGCGCAGTTTTTCCTTGCACAGACGGATCAGATCGGCGGCCCGTTTCACCTGAGCACCCAGTTCGTCCACATCCATCTGCTCGCCGTTGAACCGTTCGAGAATCTGTTCGACCTCCTCGATGGCCTGTTTGTAGGTTATCTTCTTTTTTTCCATATCACTTGACCTTTACCACCTCGGCCTCTATCGTACGCCGGGCCGTCACAATCTCCAGCCGGTCGCCCCCACGGAGCGAATCCGGATCGGAGAGAGCCTTTCCCCGGCTGCGTACGAGCGCGAATCCCCGGTCCAGTATGCGGCGCGGATCGTGCGTGGAGACCAGATCGCCCAGCAAAGATAATTCTTTTGTGCGGGATAACAGGCAGTTCTCGCTGCGATGACGCAGCATCGTGCGCAAATTGTCCAATCGGGCCTCACCTCCCGCCACGCCGAAACGGACCGACTGACGGAGCCGGGCCGACAACGACGACAGGCGTTCGCTTCCGCTGTGCACCGTCTGAGAAGCCGAGGCACGCAGCTGCCCGCCGATCTGTCCGAGCCGCAGCGACAGGCCGTGAACCATGTCCGAAGCCGTCTGCCCGAGCCGGTAAGCGCTCTCCTTGAGGCGTGTCTTCTGTTCGTCGAGCATCCCCGAACACCATGCCGAAAGCTCGTCGGACAGCGAATCGAGGTGCGCCTCGAACTCGGCCGCCTCGTTCTTGAGGTAAACGGCCACGGCCGTAGGCGTCTTGAGCGGTACGGCGGCCACCAGATCGGCTACGCTTCGGTCCTTGTCGTGACCGATGCCCGAAAGCACCGGCAGGGGAAACTGCGCCAGAAAATAACACAAGCGATAGCTGTCGAAACATCCCAGATCGCTCTGCGATCCCCCGCCCCGGATCAGTACCAGCGCATCGAACTCGTCCGCCCGATCGGCCGCGGCCTCCAGCGCTTCGACAATCGAACTTTCGGCTCCCTCCCCCTGCATGAACGCATCGAAAAACGTCACGTCGAACCGGTACGGACTCGCCGAAAGTTCCTTCATAAAATCCCGGTAACCGGCGGCATGACGCGACGAGACGACAGCCAGACGCTGCATGACTTCGGGCTGGGGCAACTCGCGGTTCATGTCGAAAACGCCGTCCTGTTGCAGACGCTCGACCGTCTGCCGCCGCTGCCGAGCCATATCGCCCAACGTATAGGCGGGATCGATGTCGGTAATACGAAACGAAAGGCCGTAGAGTTCGTGGTAGGTAACCGTCACGCGGACCAGCACCTTGAGTCCCGCCGAGAGCGACTGCCCGCCGGTGGCCGCGCTGAAATAGGAAGCGATCATCCGGTAGTCGGTCCGCCAGATCACGGCATTGGCCTTGGCCCGGGGCACATGGTTCTCGCCGCCCTTCTCGACGAGTTCCAAGTAGCAATGGCCCGAATAATTGACCTTCAGTTCGCTGATCTCGGCCGTCACCCAGTAGGGCAGCGGATGTGCCCGGTCGATGCCCTGACGGATCAGCGACTGGAGCTGGCTCAATGTGACGGAATTCGGCATTCGGACAAACGGTTAGTTATTGACCCGGAACACGCGCTGGACGCCTTTGATGCGCATGAGCGAATGAATCACGGCATCGACGACCTGCGTGCTCGTCACTTCGATGTTGATGAGTCCGGCCAGCACGCCGCCCGAAGAGTTGAGGCTCATCGAACGGATGTTGATCTTCATGTCGCGGTTGATGACCTCCGCAATCTTATTGACCATGCCGGTCGTATCGTCGGCCTGTACGCGGACCGTCGCCCGGAACGCCCCTTTGGCCCCGTCGTTCTGCCAGCGGGCGGGCAGAATGCGGTAGGGATAACGTTCGCGGAGGCGGAGCGCGTTGGGACAGTCGTGGCGGTGGATCGTGATGCCGCTGTTGATCGTCGTGAATCCGAAAATCTCATCTCCGAAAATCGGGTTGCAGCACTTGGCCAGCTTATACTCGATGTTGCTCAACGATTCGTCGATAATCAGCGCGTCGTCGGGTCCGGCCGCCGCTTTCGACACGGGGACCTCGCGCACGGGCCGTTCGACCAGATCGTCGTTCAGGTAGCGCGTCAGAATATCCTTGATGTCGGCCAGCACGATCTTCTGCTGGGCGATCTGTCCGTACAACTCGGTGCCGGTTTTCAGCTTGTAATATTTGCAGAGCACCACGACGGCATCGTCCATCGTCACAGGCAGCTTCCAGTTCTTGATCTTCCGCTCGAGTTCCTCGCGCCCCAGACTGGCGGCCTTGGCCTGTTCCTCGCGCATGTAGGCCTTGATCTTGTTGCGGGCCTTGCTCGTGGTGACGATATTGAGCCAGTCGGCTTTGGGCCGCTGCGATTTGGAGGTCAGAATCTCGACGATGTCGCCGTTCTTGAGCGTCTCGCGGAACGAAACGTTACGATGATTGACCCGTCCGCCCACGCAGCTCATGCCGAGGTTGGAATGGATGTCGAACGCGAAATCGAGCACCGTCGCCCCCTCGGTCAGCTTGCGCAGGTCGCCGTTGGGCGTGAAGACGAACACTTCGCCCGAAGAGAGTTTGGCGTCGAACTTCTCGGCCAGCGACTGGGTCTGGGTCGTCTCCATGATCTCGCGCAGCTTGGTGAACCACTCCTCGGTTCCCATTCCGCCGCCTTTGATCCCCTTGTAGCGCCAGTGGGCAGCCACGCCCCGTTCGGCGATCTCGTCCATCCGCTCGCTGCGGATCTGTATCTCCACCCATCGTCCCGTATCGGTCACGACAGTCGTGTGCAACGACTCGTAGCCGTTGGACTTCGGAATCGAAATCCAGTCGCGCATACGGTCGGGGTTGGGCGTATAGAAGTCGGTGACAATCGAATAGATGCCCCAGCACTGGGCCTTTTCCTGCTCCTGAGGACAGTCGATAACGATCCGGATGGCGAACAGGTCGTAGACCTCGTCGAAACCGATACGCATCCGTTTCATCTTGCGCCAGATCGAATAGATCGACTTGGTGCGGCTCTTGAGGTGATAGCGGATACCGTGCTGCCGCATCTTCTCCTCGATGGGGCGCACGAACTCGCGGATGAACTCCTCGCGTTCGGAAGCCGAGTCGGCCAGACGTCTGGAAATATAGTTGTAATCCTTGGGTTCGAGGTATTTGAGCGCAATATCCTCCAGTTCGGACTTGATGTTGTACAGCCCCAGCTTGTGGGCGATCTGGGCATAGAGGTTCAGACTCTCCCACGATTTTTTCGCGATCTTCTCGGCCGGGAACATATCCAGCGCACGCATCACCTCGAGCCGGTCGGCCAGTTTGATGAGAATCACCCGCGGATCGGTCGAGTACGAGACGATCAGTTCGCGGAAATTGTCGATCTGGTCGTTGGCCACCTTGGGATCCACGTCCGAAATGTTGCACAGTCCCTGAAGAATGCCCACGCACTGCTGGCCGAAACGGCTTCCGATGCGATGGACGTCCATCAGCTGCAAACGGACCACATCGTGCAGCAACGTCGAAATGGTCGAGTTGCGGCCGAGTCCCACTTCGCGGATGACGATTGTCGCCGTATTGATCGAGTGGACGATGAAAGGAGTCCCGTCGTGACGGGTCATTCCCTTGAGCCGGTCGGCGGCCAGCCACAACACTTCGCACACCGTTTCGTATGTCTCCTCGTCGAATATGGATCGTGCCACATCCAGAAAAGGCCGGTAATACTCCGGCGCCAGATCGATCTCCCTCTCGTTCTCTTCCATGCTCCTGTCCGATTTAACGGGTTAAAGGTAATAAAATAATCGGGACCCGCCGACGATTTTCGTACCGCGGCGGACTGTCTTCCACCTATTTTCGTATGAAGAACGGAAAAACGGAGCGGATAGTACGACACATGCCGGAATTCGCATACCGAATCCCGCATTTTCGCGCCGGACGCACGCAAGATCGTCCCCTCTGCGACCGAGACAGCTCCGCACGGAAGCGCCCCCCGAACAGGAGGCTTTACTTGCGATAGAACTTCCGGGGGCGGACCATGTTTTCGGGAGAGAGCACGCTGTCGAGTTCCTCTTTGCTCATCAGACCTTTTTCGAGCACCAACTCGTAGATACCCTTGCCGGTACGAAGAGCCGTCTTGGCCAGTTCGGTCGAGGTTTCGTAGCCCAGATAGGGGTTGAGCGCCGTCACCAGCCCGATGCTATCGTACACCATCCGGCGGCACACATCCTCGTTGGCCGTGATGCCCGCGATACAACGGTCGCGCAGCGTATTCATACCGTTGCAGAGCATTTCGATGTTCTCGAACAGGCTGTGCACGATGATCGGCTCCATCACGTTCAGCTCCAGCTGTCCGGCTTCCGAGGCGAGCGTGACGGTCAGGTCGTTGCCGATCACCTTGAAGGCGATCTGGTTCACCACTTCGGGAATCACCGGATTGACCTTGCCCGGCATGATCGACGAACCGGGCTGCATGGGCGGCAGGTTGATCTCGCCCAATCCGGTGCGCGGACCCGAGGAAAGCAGCCGCAGGTCGTTGCATATCTTCGAGAGTTTCGTAGCCAGACGCTTGAGCGCGGACGAATTCATGATGAAGGCCCCCGTATCGTTCGTCGCTTCGATCATGTTCGTCGCGGCCACGACCGGCAGCCCCGTGATCTCGCGCAGGTAACGAATACAGAGCGGCGTATAGTCGGGATCGGCATTGATGCCCGTACCGATGGCCGTAGCGCCCATATTCACTTCCAGAAACAGCTTGTAGTTCTGTTCGATGCGGTCGATCTCCTCGGCCAGGTTGGCGGCATAGGCACCGAATTCCTGTCCGAGCGTCATGGGCACGGCATCCTGCAACTGGGTCCGGCCCATCTTGATGACATGGGCGAACTCGGACTCCTTGGCCCGGAAAGCATCGACAAGCCACTTGAGCGTTTCGACGAGCTTCGACAGGCTGTTTATCAAGGCGATGCGCACCGCCGTGGGATAGGCGTCGTTGGTCGATTGCGACAAATTGACGTGGTTGTTCGGATGACAGTAGCGATACTCGCCCCGCTCGTGCCCGAGCAGTTCCAGCGCCCGGTTGGCGATCACCTCGTTGGCATTCATATTGGTCGAGGTACCGGCCCCGCCCTGTACCATATCCACGACGAAATGTTCGTGCAGACTTCCTGCCTCGATCTCGCGGCAGGCCTCAACGATGGCCTGCGCCACAGGGCCGTCCAGCAGCCCCAAATCGCGGTTGGCGCAGGCCGCCGCCTGTTTGACCATGGCCAGCGCACGGATGAACTCGGGGAAAAAGTGCAGCCTGACGCGGCTTATGTTGAAGTTCTCGATGGCGCGCATCGTCTGGATTCCGAAATAATATTCCGCAGGAATTTTCTTTTCGCCCAGCAGATCGTGCTCCGCACGGGTTTTGCCGGACAATGGTCTTTTTGTGATATCCATAACAAATAACGTTATTATCGTTACAAATATAAAAAATCGAACGACATATTGTTCCGAGCAAAACACAAAAAAAGGGCGGATTCCGCAAATCCGCCCTTTGTTCGTATAAGACGATCCTTTACAGGTATTTTTCGAGCAGTCCGGCCATCTGCGAAGCCAGTTCCCGGGCTTTGGCCGCAGCCGTCTCGGCGAAACGTTCCGACGAGTCGGCGTAGATGATTCCGCGCGAGGAATTGACCAGCAGGCCGCACCGGCGGTTCATGCCGTAGCGGGCCACCTCTTCGAGGCTGCCGCCCTGCGCCCCCACGCCGGGGACCAACAGGAAATGATCGGGAACGAGCTGCCGGATACCGCCGAGCATACGGGCCTGCGTGGCACCCACGACATACATCGTGTTATCGACGGTTCCCCACTGGCTCGACGTGTCGATGACCTTTTCGTACAGACGGCCGCCGTCTTCGAGCGGCAGCATTTCGAAATCGGCCGCGCTGGGATTGGACGTCAGCGCGAGAATGACGGCCCACTTGCCTTCGTAACCGAGGAAAGGTTCGACCGTATCGCGCCCCATATACGGAGAAAGCGTTACGGCATCGACCAGATTCTGCGAGAAAAACGCACGGGCGTACATCTTCGACGTATTACCGATGTCGCCCCGTTTGGCGTCGGCGATGATAAATATCTCGGGATACCGCTCCCGGATGTAGCGGACCGTCTTTTCGAAAGCGATCCAGCCTTTCGCTCCGTTCTCTTCGTAGAAGGCGAGGTTCGGCTTATAGCAGACGGCGTAAGGCGCCGTCGCATCGACGATCGCCCGGTTGAAGGCGAAAACGGGATCGTCCTCGGAGAGCAGGTGCCGGGGAAGTTTTTCGGTATCGGTATCCAGCCCCACGCACAGGAAACTGCGTTTGCTGCGGATCTGCTGGAAAAGTTCTTGCGAGTTCATAGTGAAATTATTTTCCGGTGCGGCGAAAGTCCGCCGCACGTCTGTTCTTACTTATTCTTCGCTGGCACGCAGACGCTCGGCGTTTTCGGCCACCTGCAACTTGTCAATGATCTCCTGGATGTCGCCGTCCATCACCGCCCCGAGGTTGTAGAGCGTCAGGTTGATGCGGTGGTCGGTCACGCGACCCTGCGGATAGTTGTAGGTCCGGATCTTAGCGCTGCGGTCGCCGGTAGAGACCATGGTCTTGCGCTTGCCGGCGATCTCGTCCAGATATTTCTGGTATTCGAGGTTGTAGATACGGGTACGCAGTTCCTCGAACGCCTTGTCGAAGTTCTTGAGCTGGGATTTCTGGTCCTGGCACTGCACGACGATACCCGTCGGAATGTGGGTGAGCCGGATGGCCGAATAGGTCGTATTGACCGACTGACCGCCCGGTCCCGAAGCGCAGAAAATATCCTTGCGCACGTCGTTCATGTTGATCTCCAGATCGAACTCCTCGGCTTCGGGCAGCACGGCCACCGACGCGGCCGACGTATGCACGCGGCCCTGCGTCTCGGTCTGCGGCACGCGCTGCACGCGGTGCACGCCCGACTCGTATTTCAGCACGCCGTAGACGCCTTCGCCGGTCACTTTCATCACGACCTCCTTGAAACCGCCCGAGCTGCCCTCGCTGGCGCTGTTGATCTCGTACCGCCAGCCCCGCTTCTCGACGAACTTCATGTACATCCGGAGCAGGTCGCCGGCGAAGATCGCCGCTTCGTCGCCGCCCGTACCGCCTCGGATCTCGACAATGGCGTTCTTGCCGTCCTGCGGATCGGCAGGAATGAGCAGCAGCTTGATCTCCTCCTCGAGGCGCGTAAGCTCGGGTTCCAGTTCGGCGACCTCCATGCGGGCCATCTCGCGCAACTCGTCGTCCTTTTCGGTGGCGAGTATCTCCTTGGCCTCCTCGAGGTGAGCAAGGGCCGTGCGGTATTTTTCGCTGGCCTCGACCACCGGGCCGAGCTCCTTGTATTCCTTGTTGAGCGCCACGAATTTCTTCATGTCGGCGATCACCTCGGGGTCGGTCATCTGCTGACCGATCTCCTCGTATTTTATTTTCAGCCCGTCGAGACGGGAAAGGATCGAATTGTCTGACATATAGGGAACGATTGTTATACGGGCGGAAGTTCCGGCACGGCCGATCTTACGCCGGACGCAAAGGTAATCATTTTTTCGATTTTTCTCATCCTGCCCGCCGAACCTCCGGTCCCGGAAAAGAACCCCTTCCCCGTCCCGCCCCGGCCAAGTCCCGGGATCGCTGTACGAACAGCGAAACAAAAGCGGCGAAGACCGGCATGCCGGGAAATGCGTCCGCTTTCCGGAAAGCAGTTCGCCGTCCGGGGGAAACGGCATCCCGGCCGCCTGCCCGCACGGTCTCGAAGCAGGACGGACACACGGGAGCATGGTTCCGGCCGCTCCGCAAAACCCGACGACGCCCACGGCAGCCGAGCTTCGCGACGACAGGCGGATCACAATTCTGCTTTTTGTCGTATCTTTGTTCGCTCCGATCCGCATTTCGAAACCCGAAACACGCCGATATGAAACGAAGAATAGCGATCCTCGTCCCGACCCCTCCGGAAATCGAACCGTTCCGGACGCGGCAGCCGGATACGGCCGGAATCGTCCTCACCGGCGTGGGACCGTACCGGTGCGCGACGGCTACGACCGAAGCGATTCTCGGCGGGAAATACGACCTGCTGGTGCTGACCGGCATCGCGGGCGCCTATCCCGGCCGCGGGCTTTCGGCAGGCGATGTCGTACTCGCGGAGTCGGAACGCAGCGCCGATCTGGGTTCTTTCGCCGACGAAACGTTCTCGGCCAAGTTCGGCCGGACGTACCGCTGTCCGCACATCCCGGAAGAGATGCCGTGGCCGAGGGTCCGCAGCAACTCCGCAGGCGCGGCGGCGGCACCCTACATCGAGCGGACGGAAGCGGAGATCGAGAACATGGAAGGGGCGGCGTTTTTCCACGCCTGTCTGCGGCACGGAATGCCGTTCGTCGAACTGCGTGCGATCTCGAATATCGTGGGCGAACCGTTCGGAGCGTGGCGCATCCAGCAGGCGACCGAAGCGCTGGCCGATGCACTGGACCGCCTGCTGACAATCCTCAACGAAAAAGCATGAAACTGAAACTAAGCATATCGACCTGCCCCAACGACACGTTCATGTTCGACGCGATGGTCCACCGCCGCATCGACACCGAGGGGCTGGAGTTCGACCTGACGCTGTGCGACATCGAACAGCTCAACGCCGCCGCGCTCGACGCCTCGGCGGACATCACCAAACTGAGTTACGCCGTCGTGCCGGAGGTGCTCGACCGGTACAAAATCCTCAACAGCGGCAGCGCACTGGGCCGCGGCAACGGGCCGTTGCTGGTGAGCCGCCACAAGATCTATCCCGACGAGCTGGGCGACGCACGCATCGCCATTCCCGGCGAACACACGACGGCGAACCGGCTGCTTGCGCTGCTCTATCCCGCCGCTGCGAACAAACGGGCCTACCTGTTCTCGGACATCGCCGACGCCGTGATGAGCGACGAATGCGACGTCGGCGTACTGATCCACGAAGGCCGCTTCACCTACCGCGACAAGGGGCTGAGGCTGATCGCCGATCTGGGCGAGGAGTGGGAAAAACGGACGGCCCTGCCGCTGCCGCTCGGCGCCATCGCCGTCTCGCGCCGGCTCGACACGGACACCCGGCGCACGATCGACCGAGTGCTGCGGCGAAGCATCGCTTTCGCCTTCGAGAACCCGGCAGCATCGGCCGGTTTCGTCCGGCAATATGCCCGGGAGTTGAGCGAGGAAGTTACGCGCCGGCATATCGAACTGTTCGTGAACGCCTATTCGCTCGACCTGGGCGAAGAAGGCAGGCAGGCCGTCGTGCGGCTGCTGGAACTCGAAAACGAGGAGATATTCGTATGATACGGGAAACGCTCGAAAGACTCGCTGCCGAAGACAACCTGCGCACCCTGCCGCAGATCGGCATCGACGGGAAATACATCGTCTGCAACGGCAAACGTTACCTCAACCTGTCGTCGAACGACTACCTGGGCCTCTCGTGCAGCGGGCTGCACAGGGAGTTCATGCAGCAGGCCGCCGAAGAGGGGACATTCCTGTTGAGCAATCCCTCGTCGCGGCTGCTGACGGGCAACAGTCCCGACTACACCCGGCTCGAAGAGGCGCTGTCCGAACTTTTCGGCGGACGGGCGGTGCTCGTCGCCGGTTCGGGCTATGCGGTCAATTCGGGCATCCTGCCGGCCGTCACCCGCAAAGGCGACCTCATTCTGGCCGACAAACTTTCCCACGCCAGCCTGATCGACGGCATGCGGCTGTGCGAGGCGCGGTGGGAGCGTTTCGCGCACAACGACACGGAACATCTCGAACGACTGCTGGCCCGGCGCGGCGACTACCGCGACGTATGGGTCGTCACCGAATCGGTCTTCAGCATGGACGGCGACCGCGCCCCGCTCCGACGGCTCGCCGAACTCAAACGCCGGTACGATCTGAAACTCTATGTGGACGAGGCCCACGCATTCGGCGTATGCGGACCCGACGGGCGCGGTGTGGCGGCCGAAGAGGGTGTCGAGGACGACTGCGACATCCGCATCGCCACGCTGGGCAAGGCCCTGGCCTCACAGGGAGCGTTCTGCGTGACCGATCCGCTGACGCGCGACCTGCTCATCAACCGGATGAGGACGCTGATCTTCTCGACGGCCCTGCCTCCGCTCTCGTTGCGGTGGTCGGAACACATCGTGCGTATGCTACCCCGCATGGAAGAGCGGCGCAAACGGCTCCGCGAATATTCGGCGGCCATCACGGGCGATGCGCACCACTCGCACATCGTTCCGCTGCCGGCCGGCGAAAACAGCCGGGCCGTAGAAATGAGCCGCCGTTTCCGCGAAGCGGGATTCTGGGTCATGCCCGTCCGCTACCCGACCGTCCCGCGGGGCAGCGCCCGCGTCCGCATCTCGCTCAGTGCGGCCCTGAGCCGACAGGACATCCGACAATTCATCGAGACATGCGCGAACATTGGATAAAAAAGACCGGCGCCCCCGACCTGCTGCTGCTCGTTCTGGGATGGGCCGCCGACGAACATATCGCGGAGCACGTCGCTCCCGAAGGCTACGATGTGCTCTGCACATTCGACTACCGGGACCTCCGGCCGCTGGAAGCGTCTCTCGCGACTCCGTACCGGAGGGTCGTTCTGGCGGCATGGTCGTTCGGCGTATGGGCGGCCGAGACGATCTGCCGGAACATTCCGCCCGACCGGGCCATAGCCCTCAACGGCACGCCGTATCCGGTGGACGACCGTCTGGGCATTCCCCGGCGGGCCATGTCCGTCACGCTGAAGGGCATCCGCCGGTCGGGCACCGAAGCCTTCGAGCGGAAAACCTATGCCGAACACTACGAGCGGATAGCGGCCCGCAGGCCGGTCCGGACGAACGAAGAGCTATGCGACGAACTGTCGGCGCTGTGCGAACGGTCGGCCGCCCCCTACACGCCCCGCATCGGATGGGACCGGGCCGTAGTCGGGCTGCGCGACGAAATCTTTCCCGTTCCGAACATGCTCGCCTGCTGGGGCGACAAGGCTGTCACGGCCGACCTGCCCCACTACCCGTTCGGCGACCTGCCGCTGTTCTGCGACTTACTGAATCCGAAGCCATGACTGCCGACAAACGACTGCTGAAAACCCGCTTCGCGGCCAGCCTGGAGCGCTACGACGCACACGCCGTCGTACAGGACGACATCTGCGGAAAGCTCGCCGAAGCGATCGGACGGACATGTCCGCGAAACGCGGCCCGCTGCATGGAGATCGGAGCGGGCACGGGATTTCTCACGCGGCGCATCGGACGGCTTTTCCCCGATGCCCGGTGGTACATCAACGATCTGGTCGAGGAATCGGCCCGTTACGTCGCCGCCTATACGGAAAAGAACCGTACCGAATATCTCTGGGGCGATGCCGAGACCCTGCCCTACCCCGACGGACTCGACCTGATCGCCTCGGCCTCGGCCGTACAGTGGTTCGACGATCTGGACCGTTTTTTCCGGCGGGCAGCTCGGGCGCTGGCAACGGACGGTCTTCTGGCGTTCAGCACTTTCGGTCCCGAAAACTTCGGAGAAATCCGGGCTGCCGCCGGAGAAGGGTTGCAGTACTGCGACCGGGAACGTCTCGAAACGATGCTTCTCGACGCGGGTCTCGCTGTCGTCGAGACGCTGGAATACACCCGGACGCTGCACTTCGACACGCCGGCGGACGTGCTGCGGCACATCCGTTCGACGGGGGTCAATTCGATCCGTCAGGTACGGTGGACCCGCCGCACACTCTCGGATTTCGAAGCGGCATACCGCAAAAACGCCGGCTCCGCCGACGGAAGCGTCCCGCTTACCTACCATCCCATTCTCATCGCGGCCCGGAAACGATAAACGGGTCCGAAATCGCTCCTTAGCCTTAGCAGTTTCCGGCATCGAAAATCCGCTTCCGTTCCGAACGGTCACCCGCCGGATTCCCGCACACCCGACAGCAACAGAAAAAACGATCCGGACGCCCCGGTATCCCGGATCCGGCAACGGCGGACGGACACTCGCACAAACAGTCGATTCCGTTCCGAACGAGACTGCGGAAACAACACGGAAGAATACTTGGCACGACCGGTCACGCAAACGAATGAAAAACGGCCCGTCCCCGCCCTTTTCGCAGGTCTCTGCGGCTGTACGTTACACACAATGGACGTATCCGACCGGCTTTCGTTCCCGGACGGAGGACGGTTTCACGATCAGCCCGGTCTCTAACGGATTCGTCCTCGAATCCATGGAAAGACTGAACTCGGAATCCTTCGTCGGAAAAAAGAAAAGGTCATACGCCTTCCCCCGAACGAAGTTCCACGAACACAGGCTTGTCTCTTCGCGCGATTACCATGGTCGCCGAAACGATAAAAGAAGCCGGGACCCGGATGCCGACGCCCTGCCGGAATCCGAAACGAACGGAAAACCGCAACTGCATCGGGACATAACCGCCACACAGCACTGCTTCGCGAGACCACACGCAGCGCCGCCATACGGCGCTTCACATTGTTTTGAAAAACAGCAGGCATACCGCGACAGCGGCCGGAGCACAGCCGCTTTTCCGCACGTATCGTCCGCAGATCGAATTAAAAGAAAAAAAGCACAGCAGGGCGTATAAGCCGGGTTCTGTACTTCCTCCGAAAAAAGGAAGCCTCTGCCATTTATCTAGGCCGGCGGTCACCCGACCGGCTCGTCAGCAACCTACCCCCCGACATCGGGCGAGCAACCCTCGATAATCGTCGGTATACACGGTCTTGCAACCCGCGAGACGTACGGCCGGAACATGTCGCCATGTCCGCGGTGGGCTCTTACCCCGCCTTTTCACCCTTACCGCCCGGAGGCGGCGGTCGTTTTCTGTTACGCGGCTATCCCCTCACGAAGATCTTCCCGTTAGGAAGCGCGGCGCTCTGCGTTGCCCGGACTTTCCTCCCCCTCCGCCGACCGAAACATTAGCAAGTCTCCTGCGGCGGAAGCAGCGGCAGAGCCTCCCTGCTGTGCGGTGCAAAGGTAATCAATCCCCGCAGAAAAGACGAATTTCCGGAGACGAATGCCCCCGGAAATTCCACTCTCCGTCGCTTATCGGCTGACGGTAAACTCTTTGAGCGTATCGCCCTTGACGTCCATCACCCGGACCTTCATCGTCCGGCCGTCGATATCGGCCCGCACGACGCTTTCCGTGCTATTGACGATCACCGGGAAATTCAGGTCGGAACGTTCGGCCGGGTCCATGAACTGGTAGCGGTGCATGTGACCCGAAATCATCAGGTCGATATCGGCCTCGAGATACAGCGGCAGAAACTTGGCCTTGGTATCCCGCACACCGTGTCCCTCCGGACCGCCGTCGTCCGTATCGGAAAGCGGCGGGAAATGGTTCATCACGACATGCCAGCGGGCGGATTTATAGGCTTTCGAGCGGATCAGTCCGGCGAACCACTCGGCCTGTTCGGTCCGGTAGGCGTCGAAGTCAGTCAGCCCGGCGTATACCCAGAAATCGTCGGGTTTGTCTTCGCCGCAATCCAGCATGACGAACATGATGTCGCCGACTCGGAAGGCGCCGTAATATTTGCCCGAAGTGCTGGGCGCATAACGGGCGTAACTGCGTGCCAGATTGCCCCGTGTCTCGTGGTTGCCCCGCACGAGGACGAAAGGACGTTCCGTGGCGAACATCTCGACGCTCTTGTCGATGAAATATTCGAAGGGCTTGCTTTCGTCGTCGTAATAATCCATCATGTCGCCCACATAGAAGATTCTGTCGGCGCTTTCCACGTCGGAAAGCGTGAGCAGACGTTCGAGCTTTTCGGGCTGCTGGTGCATGTCGCTCAGGGCGATGAACGAACATTTGTCGGTCCGCGGAAACCAGTTCGACCAGCGTCCCGTCGCGATCGAGCACGGTCAGCATGTCGGGTATCGAATCGAGAATCTT
>UROX01000040.1 GCA_900549685.1 uncultured Alistipes sp. | reverse complement strand
AGTTAACAGGGAAGAAAAAATATGCTATTTTTTATCAGTACTTTTTTCACACTTCGCTGTCCTTATGATAAACCACCTAAAAACCATAAAAATGAACGGAACTATACGCACATTTCTTCTGATGCTCCTCTTGAGCACAATAATGCCCGCCATAGGCCAGACGGCCGGCAAAGGTGTACAAACCAAGGTCATCTCCCACCGTGGCTACTGGAAAACCGAAGGATCGGCCCAGAACTCGGTGACCTCATTCCTGAAAGCCGACTCCATCGGCAGTTACGGTTCCGAACTCGACGTGTGGCTGACGGCCGACAGCGTCCTTATCGCCAATCACGACCGGGTATTCAAGGGTCTTGCCATGGAAACCTCCCTCTCGGGAGATATTCTTGCGACCAGACTCAGTAACGGAGAGTATGTTCCCTCTTTCGAAGCCATACTCGGCGCCATGCGGAAAACATCGGCAACCCGGCTGATTCTGGAGATCAAGAACCTCAAAGACAAGTCGAAATACCCTTACGAAGTAGGGCTCGTCGCAAGGCTGCTCGAAAAATACGGTGTCGCCGACCGCACCGAGATCATCGTCTTCGCCCACGAACTGGGAGCGGAGTGCATCCGGCAGATGCCCGGAACGCGGGTCTTCCACCTCAACGGCGACCTCACCCCGACCGAACTCAAAGAGCGGGGATATGCCGGAATGGATTACCGCAACACTATCCTAAAAGCCAACGAACACTGGGTCGCCGAAGCACACGCCCTCGGGTTGGAAGTAAATGTCTGGACGGTGAACACACGGGAAGAGATGGAGTATTTCCTCAATCTGGGCGTCGATTACATCACGACGGATGAACCCGAACTGCTTCAGGCGTTGATCCGGGAACGCAGCGGGAAATAGCAGAAAATTTTTCAAAAAACAATTTTTCCCGGGAAATAAGTACTTTCCCGGGAGATGATTGTTCTTTATTACAGACAACCCAGACCACCGACCCCATGAAAACCATCCAAAAACTCACTGCGGCGATCCTCCTTACGGCATCGTGCGCAGGCATGTCCGTCTCCTGCGTCCCGCGGAGCGAAACGAAAAACTTGAAAATAATCTGTTACAACATCCTTTACGGGATGCGGAGGGATACGACCCAGGGAAAACGCCTGTTCGCGGAATGGGTTCGGCAACAGAATCCGGACATCCTGGCCCTGCAGGAAGTCAACGATTTCACGCAGTTCACGCTTGAAACGCTCGCCGCCGAATACGGCCACGACTACGCCGTCATCAGCAAGGATCCGAAACTCATTCCGGGTTCGGTCGGATCGAGGACTAAATTCCCGGTGTCGATCTCCTCCAAAACGCCTGTCGTTAACGTGGACAAGGTTCTGGATAATATGTGGCATGGCTTCATCAAATGCAAGGTCGAAGGATACAACGTTATCGTCCTGCACCTGAACCCTCACCTGTACGAAGCCCGCCGCCGGGAGATCCGAACCGTTCTCGAAACGGTAAAACAGAGCGGTCCGTTCGAGAAATGGATCATCATGGGCGACTTCAACACGGTTTCGCCCCTCGACAGCGCGGTCTATGCCGACGGCAAATACCTGCAACGGAAAAAGGAGCAGGAGAAAGTGCACACCCGCAACAACAACCTCCCGGACGGACAACTCGACTTCGCCGTCAGCCAGGCGATCCTCGACTTCGGGTTCGTGGACGCCGGGTGGGCGGACAGGGAGAACTACCGGAAAGACGGCTTCACACGCCGCATCGACTTTATCTACGTCTCCCCCGACCTCCGGGACCGGATCGTGAGCTGCCGGTATATCACCGACGACTTCACGGCCGCCTACTCCGACCATATCCCGGTGGAACTGGTCCTGAAGCACGATCCCGAGTGATCCCTTTTCCATATCCGTAAAATTTTCGTATTTTTGGATAAATCCGACAACCCAATAGCGTGTCCCGATGTACCAGAAAGAGATAATCGTACAGGATTCTTTGTGGCAATCGTTCGTCAACGGAAGCCGGGAGGCCTATGCCCGGCTCTATGAACTCTATGTCCGGCCGATGTACCTCTACGGACTGCACTTCTGCGAAGACAGGCAGATCATCGAAGATGCCATCCACGACATATTCGTGCGCATCTACGTCAACCGGGAACGGCTGCCGGAGTTGAAGAACGTGAAACTCTACCTGCTCATCTCGCTCAAAAACACCCTGCTCAACCATGCCAACAGCAAGAGCTTCCGGTTCCGGATGGACATCTCGGCCTGCCGCCAGCTCCACGACCAGACGGACCTGGAAGAGACGATCGTCAGGAAGGAGGAGAACGACCGTTCCAAACAGCTCGTCGCCGAAATGGAGAAGAACCTCTCGGCGCGCCAGAAGCAGGCGGTCTATTACCGGTTCGTCGAGCAGATGCACTACAACGAGATCGGTGCGATGATGGAGATCAACAGCCAGTCGGCCAAAAACCTGGTCCATTCGTCGATCAAAAAAATCCGCGAGATCTATCCCCACCTCTCCGGGGCCTTCCTGCTGCTGCTTTTCAACTCCCTGTAAACGCTTTCGCCGGCAAAAGGAGTACTTTTCCGGCCCCGCCTTGTCCTTATACCAGAAGCCAACGATAACGCATGAAGAGAGATTACACCCATATCAGCACGGAGGAACTGCTCCAAGACGATTTTTTCATCTCGTCCATCATCAATCCCACGGAGGAGACACAAATATTCTGGGAGTGCCGGCTGGCCGACGGGAATATCGACCCGGAGATTTTCTGCGAAGCCCGCAATATCCTGCTCTCCCTGAACAGGCCGCCTCACCGGGCCGACGTTCCCGAAGAACGTATCGAAAAACTGTGGAAACGCATCGAGGGTTCAGTGCATGGTGTGCGTCCCGCGCCGCGCCGCACACCGGCAGCGAAGAGATGGATGTGGCCGGCCGCACTGGTAGCATCGGCGGCATGTATCGCCGTGGCCATCATACTGCGTCCTCTGACGGGCCCGGACAACGGAACGACGACCATAAACGGCACCGACGTCCGCACACTGGCCCATACAGAGGATACGAACTATATCAAACTGGTTCTGGGCGAAAAGGTGGTCGAAATGCCGGGGGACGAAGCTCGAGTGGATTACAGCCGGAATGGCCTGACGATCAACGAACAGGAGATTGCCGGACAAGACCGGGAGCAGGGAAAGCTCAACCTGCTAGCCGTGCCCTACGGCAAACGTTCGACACTGATCCTCGCCGACAGCAGCCGGCTGTGGATAAATGCCGGAACGAAAGTGATCTACCCTGAAAAGTTCGCCGGCGACCGGAGGGAAATCTACGTCGACGGAGAGGTGTACGGCGAAATCGCCCGTAACCTGGCATGGCCGTTCGTGATCAAGACCAAACGCGCGGGTATCGAGGTTCTGGGAACCACCCTCAATGTCAACGCCTATGAAAAGGAGGAGGAGTTGTCGGTGGTGCTGGTAGGCGGAAAGGTCGCCGTGACCAACGCCAAAGGCCGCAAATCGGAACTCGCCCCGAACCAGATGTATTTCTCGTCCGGGGAACACGACTACATCACGGCGGTCGACGTGGAGGAGTACGTCTCCTGGAAGGACGGCAACTACAAGTTCCGCAACGAAAAGATCGCCACCATCGTCAAACGGCTCTCCAAATACTACAACATCAACATCGTGGCCGATCCCTCGACGTCGGGGCTCACCTGCTCCGGAGAACTCATCCTCAAAGACGAACTCATCCGCGTACTCGATGTAATCTGTAACACCGCCCAGATTCAGTACACGTGGGACAGCGAAAAACGCACCTATATGCTGCACCGATAACCGACCTAAGTCTAACCGAAAAACCTGAATTGCCTATGATAATACGATAAAGCCCCCCCCCAAAAAAAACAAGGCAGGCGATCCGCTAAAACCTCCTGCCCTGCGTCATTTGACATTACGGTAATAGGTAAACCATCAAATAACTTTACAAATATATGAAGAAAAAACCGGACTTTAAAACTTGGGCCGCAAAGATACTCCGGCCCCTTTTGCTGACGCTCCTATGCATTCCGGCATTTTCGTCGACTGCATCAGCCCAGAGCGAAAGAAAAGTATTTTCCGTTTCGGTCGAAAACAAGTCGATGTCGGAAACGCTCGACGAGATCAGCCGGATCAGCGGTTACTCGTTCTTTTACTACGACGGGCTGTTCAGTTCGGCCCGCAAAGTGACCCTCAAAACCACCAACCTCACCATCCGCCAGACCCTCGACAAACTCTTCGAAGGAAGCGAGAACACCTACGCCATCGACGGACAGCAGGTATTCATCCGCCGGGCCCCGGCAAAAAAGCAGCAGGCCCCCAAATCCGAGACCATAACCGGATGGGTGCTGGACAAGAACAACGCCCCCGTTTCGGGAGCCACCGTCATCGTCGCAGGCACGAACAAAGGCGTCACCAGCGGCATCCAGGGCGGATTCCAGCTGAGCGACATCACGCTTCCCGCGACGCTCAACATCTCGTTCCTCGGCTACGAACCCCGCACGGTGGTCGTCACGCCGCAGAACAAGGACCAGTTGACGGTCGTGCTCAACGAAGAGTCCAAACTGGTGGACGATATCGTGGTGGTCGGCTACGGAACCCAGCGCCGCGGCATGGTGTCGAGCGCCATCAGCAAGATGGTGGTCGACGAGAACAACCAGCGTCAGGTGGCCAGCCCCGGACAGCTGCTCCAAGGCCGTGTGGCCGGCGTTATTTCCACGACGGGATCGGGAAACCTCGGCTCGGGCGAACGTATGAGCATCCGGGGTATCTCCTCGATCAGCGCGGGCAACGAGCCCCTTTACGTTATCGACGGCATTCCGATCACCAACGAAGACGCCAATATCTTCAACTTCGGAGAGACCATGAGTTCCATGGCGACCATCGCCGTCAACGACATCGAATCAATCGAAGTCCTCAAAGACGCGGCATCGGCCGCCATCTACGGATCGCGGGCCTCCAACGGCGTGGTGCTCATCACCACCAAGTCGGGCCGCGAGGGAAAAGCCACGCTTCGGCTCAACTTCCAAGCGGGCATCTCGCAATTCCCCAACCTCCGGAGGGTGAAGATGGCCAACTCAAAACAGTATATCGAAGCCTATAACGAAGGCGTCGACAACTACAACCGCCAGTACGGTTATCAAGTCGGGGACGCAGACTACCAAGTCCACATTCAGAACCCCTTCGGCACGATGCCCGACACCGACTGGATGAAGATCGGCACGCAGCTGGGCCGGAGCTACAACGTCGATGTCTCCGTGTCTGGAGGCAACGCCAAGACCACCTATTACGTGGGCGGAAGCTATAACGACCAGACCGGCGTCATCCGCACCAACGCCATGCGCAAGGCGAACCTCAAGGCCAAAGTGACGCAGAAATTCGCCAAATGGCTGGAGGTGGGCGCCAACGTTTCGGGCAATTATATGAAGAACGACCAGATTCCCGGCTCCAACATCGGCTCGTCGATCCTGGAACGCCTGATTCACCAGCGCCCTATCGACCATGTCTATACACCGGGGGGGGGATATTACACCGGCGGCACTCCCCAACTCACGTTCCACAACCCCGTGCAGATCCTCGACGAGCAGATCGCCTATATCGAGAATTACCGCATCTTGGGCAATTTCTTCGCCAAGTTCAACTTTTTCGACGACAAACTGCAAATTCAGGCCAACTACAACGCCGACCTGAGCTTCACCTACGACTATACCTACTATAACGAGAACCATCCCTACGGTACGGGCGTGGGACGTCTGGTGGAGGCTTACCGCCACGTGCCCAACACCACGTTCGAGGTCTACGCCAACTATAACGACAAGTTCGGCGACGTCGATTTCAGTGCCATGCTGGGCCACTCCTATCAGGATGTGACCCGCAAGCAGAATTACGTCGACGTGCGCGGATTCCCCTCGCCGTCGTTCAACATCGTCAATGCAGCGGCGGAATTCTACAACGTCACCGGAACGCTCAACGAATACGCGATGGAGTCCTATTTCGGACGTATCACCGCCGGCTACAAAGACCGTTACATGCTCACCGCGACATTGCGCACGGACGGTTCGTCGAAATTCGCCCCCGAGAACCGCTGGGGCTGGTTCCCCTCCGTTTCGTTCGGATGGAACCTCGGCAACGAGCCCTTCATGGAGGACTCGGGCATCGACCTGAAATTCCGCGCCAGCTACGGACGCACCGGCAACCAGGAGGGCATCAGCCCCTGGGCCTATCACGCCAAGATGTCCGGCGGCAAGAACTACGGAGGACAAAGCGGTATCGCGGTGTCCGACTTCGGGAACCGGAATCTTCGCTGGGAAAAGGCCGACCAGTATGACGTCGGATTCGACTTGGCCTTCCTGAAAGGCAAGGTCAACATGATCTTCGACATCTACCAGAAAAACACATTCGACCTGCTTTACAACAAGCCGGTGGCTGCCCATACGGGAACGACCTCGACCCTCTCGAATATCGGATCGATCCGTAACCGGGGCGTGGAATTCACCCTCAACACCCACTTCAACTTCGGCAAGCACTTCTCCTGGCTCTCGCAGTTCAACATCTCCCATAACAAGAACATCATCAAGTCGCTCACGGGCGAGGACATCATCGGTTCCAACCGCATCCTCCGCGCAGGCGAGGAAGTGGGTTCGTGGTACGTGTTCGAACAGCTCGGCATCTACCAGTACGACGGAGAGGTTCCCGATCCGCAGTATGCCGACGGAATCCGGGCCGGCGACGTCAAATGGAGGGATGTCAACAACGACGGACAAGTCACCGACGAGGACCGCGTAATCCAGGGCTCTTCAAACCCCAAGTTCTTCGGCGGATGGAACAATACATTCAAGTGGAAGGGTCTGCGTCTCGACGTCTTTTTCACCTACCAGTACGGCAACAAGGTGCTGGCCGAATGGATGATCAACGCCGCGCGTCTCAGCCACACGTCGAACGTACTGGCGTCGCAGGTCGAGAACCGGTGGACGGGCCCGGGCAGCACCAACGAATACCCGCGCGCCATCTTCAACCGGGCGACCCCCAACGTGCGCAACTCATCGCGTATCCTGCACGACGGCTCTTTCATTCGGCTCCGCAGCCTCGTCCTGGGATACGAATTCCCGGCGGCAATCACGTCGAAGCTCCGCATGAAAGGACTCCGCATCTACTTTCAGGGCGACAACCTGTTCCTCATCTCGAAATATCCCGGCTGGGATCCGGATGTCAGCAAGGATCTCAATCCGTTGTATTACGGCGTCGACCGGCTTACCGTACCCCAGCCGCGTATGTTCACTTTCGGTATCAACATAACCATCTAAACGGAGAGCGAAACCTATGAAAAAGATACTATTTCACTTCACACTCGTCTTCCTTGCAGCCGCAGGCTTCTCCTGCGCAGGCGACCTCGACAGATTTTCCCGCTATTCGATCCCGCCGGAAGCCGTCACCGAGGCCGACCTCCCGGCCATGCGCATGGGCGTTTACAGCAGTTTCCAGAGCGGCGGACCCGGGGTGCGTTCCTATATCATGTTCGACATCCTCGGCGGTAACATCCGTGGGAATTCGGGAACTTCGAAAGACCAGATAAATTCGATGCTCTCGTCGCTCAACAGCTACCAGAACACTTCGTGGGCAGGCTATTTCTACATCCTGTACCAGGTCAACAACCTCATCAAAGCCGCGGAAAAATACCCTGGGTCGTCGGAAGCCACGCTGGCACTCGGCGAATCCCACTATTTCAGGGCATACCTCTACTACTGCATGGTAACCCGCTGGGGCGACATGCCCATCCTCCGGGAGAATACGCAGGAGAACGTGCCGCGCGACCCTGCCGAGCAGGTATGGAATTTCATCGAGGAAGAGTTGGAGCTGGCACTGGACCTGCTCGGATCGAGTAAAAGCTATTATTACGTGTCACACGACGCAGCCGTCGCGCTCATGGCACGCGTGAAGCTGAGCCGAGGCAAGAAAACAGAGGCCGCCGAACTGGCCGAAAGCCTGATCGGCAAGTATAAACTCGACGATTTCGAAAAGATCTTCCGCAAGGCGGCCAACACGGAGATCATCTTCGCCTTCGAGAATCTCTCGGAGGAGTCGGGGCTCAACATCAGCGACCTGTTCTACACCTATGCTCATGAGAACAAAGGCCAGGGGGTCTACTATCCCACCAAAGACCTGCTGGCGGTCTTCTCGGACGAGGACAAGCGCAAGGAGATCACCTTCACCAGCGTAGCCGGACAGACCCTCTTCAACAAGTATCCCAGCGGACAGACGGGCAAGGACCCGGTAATCGTCTCGCGTGTCGCCGAGATGTACCTCATCAGCGCCGAAGCTCAGGGACGCCCCAACGGACTGGCGCGACTCAACGACCTGCGCGAAGTCCGTGGACTGACGGCGATCAACCCCGCCCCGACCACGGACAAGGCGTTCATGGACGCCGTGATGGACGAGCGCCGCAGGGAACTGGTGACCGAGAATTTCCGCTATTACGATTTGGTTCGTACCGGCCGCGCCGTGGAGGAGCTGGGCATCCAGTCTCATCAGGTACTATTCCCGATACCTGGCCAGCAACGCCTGCTCAACCCGCTGCTGGGACAAAATCCCGGATACGGGGACTGATTATGCAGCCGAAAACCAAGTCTTATTGTAAAAAAGACCGTTATGAAAACCAACAATAAAATATTCTTGAAAATCCGACTGTTGTTTTGCCTTTTTGCATTGTCCACAACTCTTTGGTCGTGCAACGATACTCCTGATTACAATGATGCGTACGACAATACAACCGCCACAACGGCTGTTGCCCAAAAACTCGTCGCGGGCACGGGGCTGATCGGCCATATGATCGATGACCGCACCTGGACCGTTACCGACGGTGTGGAAGCCACCGAAATTGCATACGTCTCGTACGAAGGTTACACGACGAAGATGTTCGTCGTCGAGGTGGACCTCTCTAATCCCGCCATTTCCATCGCGGCGTCGCTGCCCGACAACGGCACGACGTTCAAGATGCAGTCCATGACACGGCAGGCTCTTGCAGCCGATGCCGCCGGCAACAAGGTCTGGGCAGGTTTCAACGCTGACTTCTTCAATATGACGACTGGCGTACCCCGCGGTCCCGTACACCGGAACGGCGTCATGCTGAAAAACACCTTCGACAGCGGCGAACGCAGCGTGTTCTACATCACCCGGGACAAAAAAGCCGCCGTGGCGCACCGCGACGACTATCCTGCGGTCAATGCCAGCGGCGTGATCCAGGAGGCCGTGGGCGGCGGCGTGATGCTCATGACGGAGGGTGAACTCGTGACGCAAGAGGAGGAAGGTCTCGAACCGCGCACGGCGGTAGGCGTGTCGGAAGACGGAAAAACGGTTTGGTTCCTCGTCGTCGACGGCCGGAATTGGAGTTATTCCAACGGTATGCGCTATCAGGAACTGGGGCTCTGTTTCCAAAGCATCGGAGCGCACGATGCAATCAACCTCGATGGAGGAGGCTCCACGACATTCCTCGTCCGCACTACGCCGGAATTCACCGACGACCGTTTCAAGGTCTGCAACTGGCCCTGTGACAACGGCGGCCAGGAGCGGGCCGTAGGCGACGGGCTCCTGATTATTTCCAACCAATAAATCCGATGAAGATGAAAAACATAAGCACCTATTTCACCCGGACGGCATGTGCACTTCTGCTCCTTGCCGTGTCAGCGGGATGCGAAGCCTTTCCGACCGACGACAGCGGATTCACCCCCGAAACGCCCGAACTCTCCATCCGGGCGAACGAGGTGGAGAACGTGCCGCGCGAAAAAACGACCCTCACCATCCCCGTTGAATCGAACCTGCCGTGGCGTGCAGGCACGGATGCCAGTTGGATCTCGTTCGAAAAGGCCCGCGGAACAGGTGACGGAGACTGCATCATCTCCGTTGCACTCAACACCTCGCGCGACGAACGGACGGGGACCGTCCGGATCTGGATCACGGACGATGCGGTCAAAACCTTCCGCATCACCCAGGCGCCGACCGTCGCCGGAGAAAATCCCATGGACTATTACGTCAAGACGGACGGCGACGGTACGGCCGACGGACTGTCGTGGGCAAATGCTACCACACTCGAAAATGCCTTGAATATGGCGGCGTTTGGTGATAAGGTGCACTTGGCTGCCGGGACATATACTCCCTACGCACCTGTAGCGGGCGGAAGCCTCGACAATGCGAGCGACAAAACGTTTGAACTGAACTCTAACATTACCCTCATCGGAGGCTATCCCTCCGATGCAACGGAAGGAGCCATATCCGCCCCCGCAGTCAATGAGACGATTTTCAGCGGTGAAACGGAAAACGGAACAGTATCTCATGTGGTCGTCGTAACTGCAGTTCCCGATCCCGATTTCCGATTGAAAATACAGGGGATTACGATCACTGGCGGAAAGGCACAGACCAACCGGAAAGTTACGATCAACGGAACTTCGGTAGATGCCCGATCTGGAGGCGGTATTGTAATCGTCGCTTCGGCCGTCGACTTCGTAAATTGTAAAATCAAAGACAATACAGCACAGAACAATGGCAATATCGTACTCCACAATGGATCGGATGTCAAATTCGAAAATTGTGTAATTTCGGACAATATCCACTCCGGCAATAACGGCGGCGCCGGTATTTACAACGACACTTCCACGCTGACTGTCGATAACTGTACGTTTGAAAATAACCGTACCTCCCATTTCGGCACAGCAATCTATGCTGTCAATACCAATGCAAAGTCGTACAATTATATCTACAATTCGACCTTTACGAAGAATGTGGCCGATCACAACACTCGTCAAGGAGGTGCAATCTATGGTCGCGAAAACTCCGAAACCGTGATCGTTAACTCCACGTTTATGGGTAATACGGGCGGCAAAGGCGGTGCCATCGCTGTATACGGTGCAAATGGCAAGACGACGAAGTTAGACATTGTTAACTGTACGATTACAGGTAATACGGCAAAGTCATACGGCGGGGGAATCAATATTTCCAACAGCTATTGCATCACGAGAATATACAATACGATCGTCTCAGGCAACAGCGATCCTAAAAACTCGGATCTTCAACTTGACGATGACGGCGGCCAAGCCGTGCTTTCCGCAGGACAGTCTTATGTCAACGGAAGTCAGATATATGACGTCAATAGCATTCTTTTGCAGGATATATCATTCGATGCGGAAACGATGCTTGGTCCGCTTTCCGATAACGGAGGCAAGACACAAACCGTTGCACTGAAGGGACCGGATAATCCGGCTCTTACTAACGGCATGGGAGTGCCAATGTTGAGAGCATTGCAGATTGAATATTCACAGTGGATATCGAAAGATGTAATCATTCTCGATCAACGCGGAGTAAGTCGTGACGGAAAGGCCGTGATTGGTGCCTGGGTCAACGAATAGGACATACCCAGAATTTGGAAACAGGCAATCTGCCGGAGCAAGAGGAAGCTGGGATATTCCGCCTCGTTTCGACAGATTGCCTTTATTATCAGTAATTCAAATGAAAATGAAACGATCCTTATTTTTGTTATGCGCTGTTGTCCCGGTCCTGCTGTCCGCAACGGCGTTCGCTGCGAAACCCGCGAAAAAACAGCAGGAGGCCGAAAAGGTCGAAAACATAATCCTGATGATCGGTGACGGAATGGGGCTGGCCCACGTCACGGCCCTGATGATCGAGAACGAATACCGCCCTATCCAAATGGAGCGGGCTCCGGTGACCGGATTCGTGAAGACCCATTCGGCCAACAATCGTGTAACCGACTCGGCCGCCGCGGGAACGGCGTTCTCCACAGGCCGGAAAACCAACAACTCCCGGCTCGGGCTCGACAGCGCGGGAAACCGCCTGCACACCATCCTCGAAAAAGCCGATGCCCGCGGTATGGCGACGGGTGTAGTGGTTACCTCCGGAGTCGTCCACGCCACCCCCGGGGCATTCTTCGGCCATTCGATGGACCGCCGCAAATACAAGCAGGTGGCCCTCGGCCTGCTCGACACCGACATCGACGTGCTGATCGGCAGCGGCCGTCAGTATTTGGAGGAGGGTGATCCGAGCATCATCGGGAAGCTTGAAAAGAGGGGCTGCCTCGTGGTCCGAAGCCTCGAAGAACTCGACGACGTTTCCGAAGGCCGGGCCATGGCACTCTATCCGGGCGACAACTACGGCATCCCCACCATCGCCGAAGGCCGTTCGCCGGAATACCTCCCGCAGGCCACGGCCAAGGCCCTCGAAATAGTGACGAACAACAGCCGCGGAAAAGGCTTTTTCCTGATGGTGGAGGGTTCGCTCATCGACAAGATGTGCCACGCCAACGACGCAGCGGGTATGCTCGCCGAAATACGGGATTTCGACAACGCCGTGGGTGTGGCCCTGGATTACGCCCAGGCACATCCCGGGACACTGGTAATCATCCTCGCCGACCATGAAACCGGCGGGCTCGCCATACCCTCGGGAAATGCTGATTTCCATCTGTCCGAAAGCGGCATCGGATATGTCTGGGGCAGCGTGAGCCACACCGCGTCGATGGTGCCGCTGTTCGCCTACGGGCCCTGCGCGACCCGTTTCGGAGGGGTATTGGAGAATGACGAAATAGGTCGAAGGATGCAAGAGGTCTTGGGATTGCAGCCATGAAAAAGACATTTTACATCCTCATACAGGCCGCCCTGCTCACCACAGGATGCTGCAATACGCCGGCGGACGATCCGTTGTCACGCACGTCCGACATGGCTGGATGGTCGATAGACGTCGTAGCCCCCGGCTGCGTGTGGTACAACTATACGGGATTCTACCTCCCGACGGGAGCCAACCAGACTATCAACGTCCTCGAAATAGACCTCTCGCACGGCGGATATTCGCTCTCGGTCGTACACAGCGAAGAGGCCGATTCGCTTTCGGCATTCGCCCTCCGCGCGGACGCCTTCGCCGGGATCAACGGCTCCTATTTCGAACCCGACGTATCGTTCGTGAAGACGGACGGGAAGGTCCGGCGCGAAGTGACCGTGGACAAAACCCACACCCGTTACTGGAAGCACGAAGGGGCATTCTTCCTCGATCCTGCCACGGGAAAGGCCGACATAGACTATGGCGACAACGCCTCCTACCTCGCCAGCACTTATTCCACCGTACTCTCGGGCGCCCCGATGCTGATAGCCGATTACGAACCTGTAGGCGAAACGTTTGCGGCAAATCCGGACAGCCTCGACCTGCGCACGCTCGACTACGAAGATTACCGCCGCCATCAGGGTGTGCGCCATCCGCGGGTGGCGATCGCACTGACCGAAGACGGCCGGGCGCTACTCATCACCGTCGACGGACGCTGGTGGACGTCATCGGGAATGACCGCGCAGGAACTGACCCGGATGCTTGTCCGGCATTTCAATCCCCGCTGTGCATTGAACCTCGACGGAGGCGGCTCGACCACAATGCTGATCGGAAACCGGGGCGTACACGACACCCATGTCGTGAACTTCCCCGTGGACAACAAACGCTACGACCACTACGGCCAGCGCGCCGTCAACAACGTGGTATTGGTGAAACGGAACGATTAACGCACGACATCCCATGTTCGACAAAATAAAAACCTTTTACGGAACCAGCAAACCGGTTCCGCCGTTGCAGTGCGGCCCGAAGGAACGGGACAGGCTCTACCGCAGGCTCCGCTTCCAGAGTTTTCTGGCCGGGACGGTCGGTTACAGCCTTTACTACGTCTGCCGCACCACGCTCAACGTGGTGAAGAAACCGATCATCGACAGCCATGCGCTGGATGCGCAGCAGTTGGGCATCATCAGCTCCGCGCTGCTCTTCGCCTATGCCGCCGGAAAGTTCGTAAACGGACTGCTGGCCGACCACAGCAACATCAAACGCTTCATGGCGACCGGACTGACGGTTTCATTCATCGCCAACCTCTGCGTGGGACTGCTGGGGCTGTTCTCCGGCGGAGGGGCCCTCGCCACGACGACCCTGTTCGTCGTCTTCGCCGTCCTGTGGGGTATCAACGGCTGGAGCCAGTCGATGGGCGCCGCCCCGGCGATCATCGCGCTGTCGAGGTGGTATCCGCTCAAAAAGCGCGGCACCTATTACGGATTTTTCAGCGCCAGCCACAACTTAGGAGAAGCCATATCGTTCGTCTTCGTGGGACTCGTCGTGGGGCTCGCCGGATGGAAATGGGGATTCGTCGGGTCGGCCATTGCCGGAGCGATGGGCGTGGCGGTGATCCTGCTCTTCCTGCACGACACGCCCGAAAGCAAGGGACTGCCGCCGGTGGAGGTGCTCTCGGGCGAGGCCGGGGACGAAACGGAGGTGGAACGGGAATCGGTCGGCACGGCCCAGAAAGCCGCGTTCGGAAACCCCTACATCTGGATACTCGCCCTGGCCAGCGCCTGCATGTACGTCAGCCGCTACGCCATAAACGGCTGGGGCGTCATCTTCCTTCAGGAGGTCAAAGGCTTCCCGCTGGCGACGGCGACCCAGGTCATCTCCGTCAACGCCTTTCTCGGCATCGCAGGGACGGTCTTTTCGGGATGGATGTCCGACAAATGGTTCAACGGGAGCCGTTACAGTATCGCCGTGACGTTCGGCGTGCTTTGTTCCGTGTCGCTCGGCCTGTTCCTGTACTCTGGCTCCGGGATGTTCGTAAACATCCTCGCCATGGTCCTGTTCGGCATCGCCATCGGGGTCCTGATCTGTTTCGTGGGCGGTTTGATGGCCGTCGATCTGGTCCCGCGCCGGGCCAGCGGCGCAGCGCTCGGGATCATCGGGATCGCCAGCTATGTGGGTGCGGGGATCCAGGACATCATCAGCGGCGCCCTGCTCGACAAACACAAAACCGTCGTCGACGGCATCACGACACACGATTACAGCGTCGCATCGGTATTCTGGATCGCCGCATCAGTTCTGTCGTTCCTGCTGGTAGGGGTCGTCTGGCGCAAGGCGTCGAAAAACAACCGGCAGCCAAACTGAATGAAAACGGCACGGCATACGTCACATAAATCGTAAACCAAACTATTTCCTCCGACATGAAAAAATCACTATTCCCATTTTTTGTCATCACCTTGCTCTGTGCTACGGCGGCATACGCCCAGCGCGGGCCCGAATGGCTCAAAAACGCCGTGATCTACCACATCTACCCCTCGAGTTTTCAAGATAGCGACGGCGACGGCATCGGCGACCTCGAAGGCATCCGCAGCCGGCTCGATTACGTGAAAGCCTGCGGATTCAACACCATCTGGCTGAGTCCTATTTTCGAAAGTCCGTTTGAAGACGGCGGTTACGACATCACCGACTACTACAAAGTGGACCCGCGTTTCGGAACCAACACGCAATTGGTCGAGCTGATTCGCGATGCACATGCAAAGGGAATCCGCATCTGCCTCGACCTCGTGGCCGGACATACGTCGGATAAACACCCGTGGTTCCGCCAGTCACGCAGCGCCGACACGAATCTGCAATACAGCGATTACTACATCTGGAGCGATTCGAAATCGAGCCTCCCGACCAAGAAGTTCGTGAAGAGCGATGCACCCCGCAACGGCAATTTCCTGAAGAACTATTTTGAAGTCCAACCCGCTCTCAACTACGGTTACGCCCATCCCGATCCCGACGAACCCTGGCAGCAGGGATATGACGATCCCGGACCGAGGGCCGTACGGCAGGAGATCAGGAACATCATGGCTTTCTGGATGGACAAGGGCGTGGATGGATTCCGCTGCGACATGGCGATGAGCCTGGTGAAAAATGACGACCGGAACCACACGGCCACCGTCCGCCTGTGGCACGAAATGCGCGAATGGATCGACGCCCGCTATCCCGAGTGCATCCTCATATCGGAATGGAGCCAGCCCGGCGAAGCCATCCCCGCGGGTTTCCATGTCGACCTGATTATCCACAACGGCGCAGGTTACGACATGTACAGCCCGCTGGTCTGCAATACCGACGACAAAAATCGACCGACCGTTTGTTATTTCGACCGCGCAGGCGAAGGGCAAATCCGCAGTTTCGTCGATCGTTATACGAAAGAGCGGCATGCCACACGCGAACAAGGTTATCTCTCGATGCCCACATGCAGCCACGATATCTGGCGTCTGAACCGCAATCAGCGCAATACGCCTGAAGAACTGAAAGTCACGATGACCTTCTTCCTGCTCATGCCGTGGATACCGACCGTCTATTACGGCGAGGAGATCGGCATGCGCAACATAGAGGACGCTCCCATCAAGGAGGGAAGTTTCGCGAGACGCAATCGCAGCAGTTGTCGCACGCCGATGCAGTGGGATACGACCCCCAATGCCGGATTTTCAACGGCCGACGCCACGAATATCTTCCTGCCGGTCGATCCCGATCCGGCGCGGCCGACCGTAGCGGCACAGACCGACGATCCGCACTCGCTGCTCTCCTACACGCGCGGCCTGCTGGCCCTGCGCGCTGCGACCCCGGCTTTGGGGACTTCGGGCGACTGGCGCTATGTCAGTGACCCTAATCATCCCTATCCGATGGTTTATGCCCGCGAATATGCAGGGGAGAAATATATCGTAGTGCTCAATCCTTCGGCACAACGTGCTACGGCACAATTCCCCGAAGAAGGCGCCGTCGCAGACATCGTCTATGGCAGCGGAGTGCCGGCACGCTATACGGTTCGCAAAGATCTGGCATCCGTCAAGGCGGAACCGGTGTCCGCTACCGTGTTGCGCATGAAATGACTTGCCATTCTACGACATTGTTTCATTTTAACCATTCTCTTTGAACCGATATAAGAGTTTGAACAGCACACATGATCTTTCAACTGTATGTATATGTCAGACTCGTATGATGCAGTATTGGGAATGACATACAAGACTGCCAACGAGCCCCGGAGATATTTGCTCCGGGGCTCGTTGTATCCAAGTTTCAGAAGATCCAGAAAC
>UROX01000039.1 GCA_900549685.1 uncultured Alistipes sp. | reverse complement strand
ATCTTAATATTCGAGCAAACGGCAAAACGAGTCTAAAAAATAGCACTCCTCCGCCTGCCGCGCCGGGCGGAGGGCGCCTCTCCCCGCAGCTCCGGGACGGACGATCTCTGCCGGGTTCTTTCACCGGTCCGTCTTTTTGCGTATTTTTGTCTGCACGTCGTATACTTTCGTACCGAAAGCCGCCGGCATTTTCCGACTCCTCCCCTCGCCCCGACAGGAGCGCAGGGACACACCGGAAAGTGAGGAAGAAACGGTGTCGGTACGCCGAAAGCATACGATCCGCTTGCCGGTAACGAAAAACACGGAAGATGACCAGACGGGAAATATGGGACACGGTGAACCGGGCGGCCGCTTCGGTCTACGACGCCCGCGAAGCGCGTGCGGTGACGGCCTTCGTCTGCGAGGGACGGCTGGGCCTGCGTTTCACGGACGTGATCGTCGAGCCCGACGCCCCCTGTCCGCTGCGCGAAGAGTTGGCTCCGCTCATGGCGGAGATACGCGACAGGCGTCCGGCGCAATACATCGCGGGATACGCCTTTTTCCGGGACATGAAATTCATCGTCCGCGAAGGCGTACTGATTCCCCGTCCCGAAACGGAAGAGATGGTCGGCCTGATCGAAACGGAGCACCGCGGCGAAAAAGGACTGCGGGTGCTGGACATCGGCACGGGGAGCGGGTGTATCGCCGTCTCGCTGGCGCTGGCGCTGCCCGAAAGCCGCGTGACGGGAATCGACATATCGGACTCGGCGCTGGCGACGGCATCGGAAAATGCGCGCCGGCTCGGCGCCGAAGTACGCTTCGAGCGACACGACATACTCTCCGAGTCCGTCCCGGAAGGCACTTACGACCTCGTCGTCAGCAACCCGCCCTACGTGACCCGCAGCGAGCAGGCGCAGATGCTTCCGAACGTGCTCCGGCACGAGCCGCACCGGGCGCTGTTCGTCCCGGACGACGATCCGCTGCTGTTCTATCGGGCCATCGCGGAGAAAGGACGGACGATGATCGCCCGCGGAGGAGAACTCTGGTTCGAGATCAACGAGCGTTTCGGACCGCAGACGGTCCGGCTGCTCGAAGACGAAGGATACGCCGACATACGGCTCCGCGAGGATATGTTCGGCAAACCCAGAACAATTTGCGCACGATGGAAATGAAACGGACTAAAACGCCCGAGAAAGCGCTCTCGGACCTGATGACGGCCTGCGCGAAAAGCGAGAAAGCCCCCTCGGACGTCCGGCGGCTGCTCGCACGCTGGAGCGTGGAGGCCGAAGCGGCCGAGAAAATCGTGGCCCGGCTGACCGAGATGAAATTCATCGACGACAGGAGGTATGCCGAAGCCTACGTGCGCGAAAAAACCCGTCTGAGCCGTTGGGGCGTCCGCAAGATCAGGGAAGGTCTCCGCGTCAAACGGATTCCCGAAACGGTCATCGACGAAGCGCTGCGCGAAGCCGACGACCGGACGATGGGCCGCAAGCTCGAGGAGCTGTTGCGCCGCAAGGCCCGAACGGTCCGGGCCGCGAACGATTACGAGCGGAAAGGCAAACTGCTCCGCTACGGCATGGGACTGGGATTCGACTACGAGGCGGTCTCGGCCGTACTCGACCGGCTGAACGAAGAAGAATGAAACGAAAGACGACACGAACGGATATGAAATCGAACGGATTGAGAAAACTCTGCTGCCTCGGGGCAGCCCTATTGTGCACGACGGGAGGATGGTCCCAGTATTTCGTCCGGGAACAGACCCGGCAATATCATTTCGGACCGCCCGTAGACATTCCGATCCTGCTGTCGGCCAACTACGGAGAACTGCGCGGCGCCCACTTCCATTCGGGCATCGACATCAAGACGCAGGGCGTTATCGGCAAACCCGTGCTGGCAATGGCCGACGGTTATGTGGCCCGCATCGCGGTGAGTCCCTCGGGATTCGGCAAAGCGCTCTACATGAATCACCCCGACGGCACGACGACCGTATACGGCCACGTCGAACGTTTCGCCGAAGAGATCGAAGCGTACATCCACGAACTGCAATACGCCCGCAAATCGTTCTCGGTCGATGTCGCCCCGCCGGCCGACAAGTTCGTTTTCCGCCGGGGCGACCGCATCGCGCTGTCGGGCAACCGAGGGTCGTCGGGCGGCCCGCACCTCCATCTGGACGTGCGCGAAACAGCCTCGCAGCGACCGCTGAACATCGTGGCCCGGAACATCATCGCCGTGGCGGACACGATTCCGCCCCAAGCCAAAGTTCTGTATTTCATCGGCATCGACACAGTACAGGGCATTCCCGTACACAGCGTCCGTAGAAAACTATCGGTCAAACAGTCCGCCCCGGGACGCTGGCGGCTCGCCGGAGGGGACACGGTCGTCGTGTCGCAGACGGGATATTTCGCCGTCGAAGCCGAAGAGAAAAAAAGCGGAACGGCCAATCCGATGGGTATCTACACGATCGACGCGCTGATGGACGGTGCACAGTTCTTCGCCATGACCGTAGACGCCATACCGTTCGACCTGACGCGTTACTCGTATGCGACCGCCCTCTACCCCGAATCGAGAGGAACGCGCAACGGTGTCTACCGGCTCTGTTCGCTGCCCAACAATCCGTTGCAGATTTATAACGGTACGGCACGACGGGGCATAATCGCTTTGCGCGACGACGACGTGCACGACATCGACATCGCTCTGGGCGACGACTGCGGCAACCGCTCCGTCCTCTCGTTCCGTATACGCCGCGGGCTGGGACCGAAGAGTCCGGAACCGCAGGGCATCCCGGTCCGTTGGAACGAAGATTTCAGCATCCGGCAGGAAGGCCTCTCGCTCTCGTTTCCCAAACGGACGCTCTACGAATCGATCCTGCTGAGTCTGAAAACCAAACCGGCCCAGCGTTATTCCTACTCCCCGCTCTACGAGATCCACTCGGCCGACGTACCGGTCCAGAAAAGCCTCACGATCGCCATCGACGCCCCCGACCTGCCGCAGCATCTGCGCGGGAAAGCTCTGCTGGGCATCGTAGGCAAAGACGGCCACCGTTCCTCGGCCGGAGGCGCATGGAAAGACGGCCGCGTGACAGGCACGCCCCGCAGTTTCGGCACCTATTACATCGCCGTCGATACCATCGCTCCTCGCATCGTTCCTTCGTTCGAGCCGGGAGCGGATTTCGGCACGAAGAAAACGCTGTCGTTCAAGATCAGCGACGACTTCTCGGGCATAGCCACCTATTCGGCCACGATAGACGGACAGTGGGCGCTGTTCGAATACGATCCCAAAACCAACACGCTGACCCACTATTTCGACGACACGCGCTGGGGAAAGGGCGGCACCCATACGCTGGTGCTGACCGTCACGGACGGCAAGGGCAACAAAAGCGTCAGCAGAACGAGTTATAAACGCTAAGAACCAGGAAAAATGGCATTCGCAGGCATCATCTTCGACTTCAACGGCACGCTGTACCTCGATTCGGACAAGCAAGAAGAGGCATGGCGGACCGTCTCGCGGGAATTGCGCGGACAGGATTTCGGCAAGGAGGAAATGCGGCAGCACATGCACGGCCGGCCGAGCCGCGTCATTTTCGAATACCTGACCGGCCGCACGCTCACGGACGAAGAAGTGTGGCGGCTGTCGGCCCACAAGGAAGAGATATACCGCGATCTGTGCGTGAAAGACCGTAGCAGTTTCCATCTGACGCCCGGCGCTCCGGAACTGCTCGACAGACTTTGCAGGGCCGGCATCCCGCATACGATCGCCACGGCTTCGGAAATCGTCAATGTGACCTTCTTCTTCGAACGGTTCGGACTCGGCCGGTGGTTCGACCGCGAAAAAGTCGTCTACGACGACGGCACCTTCCCGGGCAAACCTTTTCCCGACATTTACCTCAAGGCGGCGGCCAACCTTTCGCTTCCGCCTTCGTCCTGCATCGTCGCCGAGGACGCACCCTCGGGCATCGAAGCGGCCCGCAGAGCCGGAGCCGGTTATATCCTCGCCGTCGATTCGGGTGCCGCGGACCCGCAGCGGATACGGACACTGCCCGGTGTAAACGACGTGATCGGTGATTTCGGCGACTTCGACGGCAACCTATTGGGAATATAAAAACGGCTCGCCCTTCGTCGCAGCATGCCGGAGAAAAGACTCCGTTGCGGCGGAACGAACCATCGAAACGACACTGGGAACTCCCTGCCAAAAGAAGAAACGACGGCTTCGCGCCACGTCTGCGGATACGCACATTCCGTCCCCGCAAACAGGCGATACGCCTCCGCGACGCGGCTACATCATCCGCCCGAAAATCCGGCCTCCCAGCGCATGCCGCAGCACGATGCTGCCCCGGAAAATCCAGCGCGAACGGGCGATCCGGCTATGCTGGATCGCTTTACGCTTCGCACGCAGCGAACGGCGCTGGCGGTGGAAATCGATATGCGCCCGGAATACCTTTCCGAAAAACGCGGGACGCCCCTGCGCGAGAAAAACCAGCGCGGCCAGACCGTCCATCGCCATACGGACGAAAAGCACCGGCCAGAACGCCGGACGCGACAGGTTTTTGTACAACATACAGAGGTTGTTGCGGAAATTGAGATAAATCTTGTGCGGATTGTCGTTGGGCAAGGTGCCCCCGCCCACATGCAGCACATGGCTGCGCGGCTCGACCCGGATCGCATATCCGGCCAGCTGCGCCCGCCAGCAGAAGTCGATTTCCTCCATGTGGGCGAAAAAGTCGGCATCGAACCCTCCCAGCCTCCGGAACACCTCGCTGCGCACCAACATGCAGGCCCCCGACGCCCAGAACACCTCGCGGGGATCGTCGTACTGTCCCCGGTCGGCCTCGATGGAACTCAATATGCGCCCGCGGCAGAACGGATAGCCCAGAAAATCGATGAATCCGCCCGCGGCGCCGGCATACTCGAAATGGTCGGGCCGGTCGAACGAAAGGATTTTCGGCGCGACGGCCGCCGTCCGCCCGTCGGCATCCAGCGTCTCGACCAACGGAGGGAGCCACCCTTCGGGCACCTCGATATCGGAATTGAGCAGCAGGAAATATTCGGCCTCGATCCGTTCGAGCGCACGGTTATACCCTTCGGCGAATCCGTAATTCCGGTCCAGAACAATCACCTCCACCTGCGGGAAACGGGCACGCAGAAACGGCACGGAATCGTCCGTCGAACCGTTGTCGGCCACGACGACCGGCACTCCGGGCGTATTCCGGACGACAGAGGGCAGGAAACGTTCGAGATAGGCCCGACCGTTCCAGTTCAGAATCACTACTTTGACTCGCTCCATCGCTTTCACTGTTTTTTGTAGACACCTTTACCGGGCGTATGAACCGTATCGTAATCGGCCGGCTTACGGTGTTTCCACCGGCGATGGGACCACATCCACAGCTCGGGGGTCTCGCGGATCATCGCCTCCAGCTGTTCGATATAACGCTCCGTGATCGCATGTTCGGCCACCGCCTCGCTGCCGTCGTAGAGCCTGCGGAACTCGGCTTCGTAACGCCGCGGAGCAACTTTGCGGATATACATAAAATAGACCGGCATATTCAGGCGAAGCGCCATCTTCTCGACCCCCGAAAAGAACGGAGTGTCCTGTCCCAGGAAACGGTACCAGCGTTTGATTTCGTGCCAGGGCGGCGTCTGGTCGGCGATCAGGGCGACGGTGACGGGACGCTCGCCGGGGCGTTTCGAACGCAAGACTTCCTTGAAAATATCGTTCATCGGAACGGGCTGCGTCCCGAAACGGGCACGGGCCGTCCGGTAGAACCGGTCGAAAACGGCATTGTGCAGCGGGCGGTATACGGCCAACACCCGGTGGTCGGTATGGTATACATAGTCGATGGTCAGCTCCCAGGAACCGTAGTGGGACATGGCCGAAATCCAGCTCTGACCTTGCAGGGCCGCTTCGTGCTCCTCGACATCACGGTAGACCATGCGGTCGAGTATCTCGCGCTCGGAGATGGAGGGCAACTTGACCGTATCGACGAACACTTCGGCCAGATGGCGGTAGAACTTGCGTTCGATCGACCGGCGTTCCGCCTCGCTCTTTTCCGGGAAAGAACGGGCGAGATTGGACCGCACCACGCCGACCCGGTAGCGGACCGCGCGATGCAGCACGAAGCAGATCAGCGGAGCCAGTCCGCGGTAGAGCATCCAGTCGGGCAACAGTCCCACGACCCGGCAGGCTCCCATCAGCAGAGCGTATTGCATCTTTTCCATGCGCCCGCTCATCGCACCTGACGTTGAAAATCATCGTACAACAGCGGGGAACAGGCGATGATCTCCCGTCCGAAAACATAGTTTTCCCCACCGCGGTAATCCGTCACACGCGCTCCGGCCTGCAGTGCGATCAAGGCACCGGCAGCCACATCCCACGGCGAAAGTCCCCGTTGGTAGAAAGCGTCACAACGGCCGCAGGCTACGTACGCCAGATCGGCAGCGGCCGATCCCAGCCGCCGGATTCCGTTGGTGGTATTCTGGAAATGGACCAGACTGTCCACGAACTCGTCCCCTCGCGACAGCTCGCCATAAGAAAAACCGATGGCGATCAACGCTTTGGACAGCGAATCGGTTTCGGAAACCGCGATGCGCTGTCCGTTGAGATAGGCATACGACCCGCGCCACGCATAGAACATCTCGTCGCGGGTCACCTCATAGACGACACCCGCCACGAGTTCGCTCTCCTCGCTGAGGGCGATACTGACACAATAGGGCGAAAGACCGTGGATGAAATTGGTCGTTCCGTCGAGCGGATCGACGATCCACGTCAGAGGCCGTCCCGCATCGGAAGCGACCGTACCCTCTTCGGTGACGAAGCCCGCTTCGGGAACCAGCGCGGCCAACTCTCCGGTCACCATCCGTTCGGCCTGCTTATCGACATAGGATACCAAGTTCTGCTCCCCCTTGAACTCCACGTCCGAAGGAGAGAAAGTCTCGCGCTGCTCGGCGATAAAACGTCCCGCACGCCGGGCGATTTCGCACATTTCCAGACAAACCGATCTGTAATCCATCGTTATTCGGTATATAATTTCAAACTATCCGTTTTGGTCCGCGTCCGCAACCACAGTTCGACCCGGTTGCGTTCGGTAGAAGAGAGCGGCTTACGGTCGGCCGTCTTCATCACGCAGATCACGACCGTGTCCGGCCGCCCCGGATCGCGGTAGCGAAGAGCACGGGACAGCGACACTTCCTGCAAAGAAGGCACCAGCGCACGCATTTCCCGGGCGATATCGGCCGCAGCGAGCGTATCGGTCGTATAGGTCGCGATCCGTTTCTCGAGTTCGGAGAGACGGCGGTTCTTCTCGTCGAGCAGTTCCCGATAGTCGTACTGGAGCGACCGGAAATCGAGCGTCCCGCTCTCCCCGCTCTGCCGTACGACGAGCCTCGTCGAACCCAGCCCGTACCCTTCGAGCTGCATACGGGCGTTCTCGATGAGTTCTTCCGAAATGGGCTCGCCGATCAGAAAGACCTCGATGCGGCTGCTGTCGGGCGTATATTCGCACTGGAAGTCGATTGCCTTGGCCTTGGGAAACTGGAAGACCGTCTGCACGTACCGAGCGGCCGAAGCCTCGAAATAGCTGCGTTTGACGATCCGGTACCCGACGAAAACGCTGGGCACGGCCGCCACCAGCATGATAGCCACCATCGACCGCTGCACCCGTCGCTCGCGGGCCTTGTCGATGAACGTCTTCTTGCGGTATTTGAGAAAACGCACGACGACATAGGTGGCCAGCGCGATGAACACCGTATTGATGAAAAAAAGATAGAACGCGCCGATGAAATACTGGAGCTGCCACGTCGCCAGCCCGTATCCCGCCGTACAGAGCGGCGGCATCAGGGCCGTGGCGATGGCCACGCCCGGAACGACCGTCGAGGTGCGGTCCCTGCGCGACTGAGCCACGATGCCGGCCAGCCCGCCGAAAAAGGCGATCAGCACGTCGTAGGTCGTGGGCACGGTCCGGGCCAGCAGCTCGCTCTGGGCACCGCTCAGGGGCGACACGAAGAAATAGAACGTAGAGGTGAGAATGCTCACGAGCACCATGAACCCGAAGTTCCGCAGCGAACGTTTCAACAAGTCGAAATCGTTGATTCCCACCGAAAAGCCCATACCCATGATGGGACCCATGAGCGGAGAGATCAACATGGCGCCGATGATGACGGCCGTGGAATTGACATTGAGTCCCAGAGAGGCCACGAACGTGGCGAAAATGAGCACCCAAAGATTCATTCCCCGGAACTCCGCGCCCCGACAGATGTTCTCCTCCACGTCCCGCTGGTCCGCACCGTCGGCCTGCAAATCGAACCGCTCGCGGAGGAAACGCCCCAAGGCATGCCAAGAGAATCCGTGATGCGACGTCTTGTCCATATATCTTCCGTATTTTTCCATATAAAAATTACCGCTCTTCCTCGTCGTCCGGCTCCGCCGCACCGCCCCCTCGGCTCCGGGAGGGCTTCCCTCCCACGACGACGACGATCTCGCCTTTGGGTTCGTGTTCCTCGAAATGCCGCGCCACCTCGACGAGCGTCCCCCGAACGTTCTCTTCGAACTTTTTAGTCAGTTCGCGGGCGACGGATACGGGACGGTCGTCCCCGAATACCTCGGCGAACTGGTGCAACGTCCGGACCAAACGATAGGGCGATTCGTAGAAAATCATCGTCCGTTCCTCGTCGCGCAACCGCTCGAGCCTCTTGTTGCGTCCCTTTTTAGGCGGCAGAAAGCCTTCGAAACAAAATCTGTCGCAGGGGAAACCGCTATCGACGAGCGCCGGCACGAAAGCCGTGGCTCCGGGCAATGTCTCGACCTCGATCCCCCGGGCGACGCAGGTACGGACCAGCAGAAAGCCCGGGTCGGAAATGCCGGGCGTCCCGGCATCGGAAACCAGCGCCACGGTCTGTCCGGCCGCGATGGCTTCGGCTACGGCCTCGACCGAAGCGTGTTCGTTGAACTTGTGGTGGCTCCACATTTTTTTCTCGATACCCAGATGCCGGAGCAACACCTGCGTCGTCCGCGTATCCTCGGCCAACACCACATCGGCTTCGCCGAGCACCCGGATCGCCCGGAGCGTGATGTCGTCCAGATTGCCGATCGGCGTGGGAACAAGATAGAGTTTTGCCATATCCTATGCCGTTATCCCAATTTGCGCTCGAGCAGATCGACGAGCAACTGCAAGCCCTCGTTATCCGGATCCCAGCGATAATTTTCCTGAAGAAACAGCAGCGCCTCGTCCAGATCGGCGAATCCGTCCAGACGGGCGATCATGGCGGCATAGGCCTCGCTGTCGCCGTCGAACAGATTGCGTATCAACATGAAGCGGTCGTTAATACCGATGCTGTGCCGCAGATCGCCCGCCAGCCCCCGCGACTGAAGGCGCGAGGCCACATCCTCATGGGCCGTCTGCCGACCGAGCACGTCGTTCATCGCCTCGCTTCCCGAAGCGATCACCTCGCCGAGCACCTTGCGGTGCGTTTCGCCCGGAACGGACGCGGCAGGCGGTACCTGCACGTTTCCGAAAGATTCCTGTGCGACAGGCGCCGGGGTCGGAGGCGGGACCGGAGCCGCGGCGGGACGCACGGAAGCAGGAGCAGGCACGACGGGCACGACAGGAGCGTCGCCGTAAAGCGACAGAATCACCTGCTTATCCTTCCGGATACGTGCCATCCGGTCGTCATCGAACAATTTCTGTTCGAAAGCGGGAGCCGCGGCGGACGGAGTTCCGTGTTCGAACGGCACCTCGGGTTCCGGAACCGCGACCGGCGTTTCCGTCCCGACGGGAGCGACATAAGGTTCCTGGGACGGAAATGTTTCCGCAACAGGCATTCCCCCGGCCGGAGCCGTCGGTGCCACCGGTGCCGACTGCTCGTCCGCATCCTCACCGGGGACCCGTGCTGCAACCTCCCCGTAAGCGGCGGGAGCCTCGCAGGCTGCCGCCTCTTCGGCCTGCAGCGGTGCCGACGAAACGGCAGCGGGCATCTCCGCAGTCTCCGTCACGGCGGCGGGAACGGCAACGGAGACCTCTTCCGGTCGTGCGGCGGCAGGTTCCTGCGCGACCGGCACGGCTACCGGCTGTGGAACGTCCGCCGTACGGTCGGCCGGTCCGCCGAACGATATTTCTTCGTACAACGCTTTGAGTTTATCCAATGCCATATCGCGTTCGATCTTTTCCACGGCAGCGGCAGACTGCCAACCGGCGACGATCGCACGCAGGCGATCTATCTCTTCCATCAATTTTTTCACATCCATGACCGATTCGTTTTAAATTCCCGTTTCGTTTTATCCCCGCGTCCGCCATGTCGGCACCGACAGGAAAGAAACGCCCGCAAAAAATACGGACAAATTTTTTTCAAAGTTAAGATTTATGCGAATCATTGCAAATCTTCAAGCGCACCTTTCCCCTCTTTTTCGGAAACTTCACGGTCGGGAAAGGGCGGAGAGAAGAGTGAAAAAATATTGTCGATCACCGAAAACCGCATAAATAATTGCGTATTCCGTCAAAAAGTGTTACATTTGGAGCAATGCAATGATAGTTACGGCTCGGAATCTCGAACGATTCCGGCATTCGATTATAAAATAACGATAATTTATTCAATTTATGGATTCACCCTTTGAGACGCGCAGGATAGGAGTATTCTACGACGGAAACTTCCTTCTGCACGCGTCGAATTATTACAACTATATCCATCCCGTCAGAAGACGTCTCAGTCTGGGAGGATTGCATAACTTTATCTGTCACAGAGTAGCTGAAGAAGAAGGCATCGCTCCGCAACGGTGCCGGATAGCCGAGGCCCATTATTTCAGAGGACGGCTCAATGCAGCGGAAGCGGCCCAGCGCGGCAATCAGCTTTACAACGACCGCGTATTCGACGACATCCTGATGTCCGAAGGCATACACCCCCACTACCTCCCGCTGCGCAATCTGCTGGGTAAAAAAGAAGAACGAGGCGTGGACGTATGGCTTTCGCTCGAAGCTTTCGAACTGGCCGTCCGGGGACGGCTGGACGTGGTCGTGCTCATCGTCTCGGACACCGACTACACTCCCCTGCTGAGGAAACTCACCGCACTCGGCGTCCGCATCATGCTGTTGAGCTGGGAATTCGAATACGTGAACGACGACGGCGTGAAGATGGTGACGAAAACCTCGCACGAGCTGCTCGCGCTGGCCACCTACCCCGTCGCCATGCACGACGTCATCAACTGCGGCGTAAGACAGGACAACCCGCTGATCGAGGAAATGTTCGTCGCTACCGACCACAGCCGCCAGAATCAGCGCGAAAAAACGTTCGAGACCAGCGAGATTCTGAGCCTCAAAAACGGTTTCGGCTTTATCCGCTACCCCAATAACAACCTGTTTTTCCATTATCAGGACGTGAACGGCGAATTCAGCGACCTGAACGTGGGCGACCCGGTGGAATTCACCATCGAACAGAACCAGCAGAAACAGGACGTGGCCAAGAACGTCCGGAAACTCACGCCCGAGGAGGCGGCCGAGCGCCGCTGAAACACCTCGGGACCGAGGTTCGACACACGACAAAACGAAGCGATTTCCGGGGACGGCCTCTCCGGAAATCGCCGTATCTAACGACAACCCTGAAAAAACGTGACAATTATGAAAAAATCCTTTCTTTCGTTGCTGACGGCGCTGCTGGTATTCGCTGCGACGGCGCCCTCGTGCGCATCCGTGCGCGACGACGAGGCACAGGTACGGTGGAAAGCCCGATGGATCAGTTCGGGCGCCACCCGCGAAAAACCCAATACGTGGCTCAACTACCGCAAGACGGTGGATCTGCCCTCGCTGCCCACCTCGGTCAAAGCCAAAATCGGTGCCGACAGCAAATACTGGCTGTGGATCAACGGCCGTCTGGTCGTCTTCGAAGGCGGACTCAAACGAGGTCCCAATCCGAACGACACGTATTACGACGAAGTGGAACTGGCCCCCTATCTGGTCAGAGGGAAAAACACGATCGCCGTGCTGCTGTGGTATTTCGGCCGGCCGTCGTTCGCCCACAACGACAGCGGCAAGGCGGGGCTGATCTTCGACTGCCAGACCTCCGATTTCGACATTCTAAGCGACGACACGTGGAAATGCGAGGCCAATGCCGCCTACGGCACCTGCCCGCCGCCGATGCCCAACATGCGTCTGGCCGAATCGAATATCCTCTACGACGGACGCAAAAAGAACGACGCATGGCACATGCCCGGCTACGACGACAGCTACATGCCCCAGGCCGTGGAAAACGGACCGGCCGGCAGCCAGCCGTGGAACAAGCTGGTCAAACGTCCCATCCCGCTGTGGCGAATCGGCGAGCTGCGCGACTACGAATCCTGCACGCGGAGCGGCGACTCGCTGATCTGCAAGCTGCCCTACAACGGACATTTCACGCCCTACATCCGCCTCAAGACCTCTTCGGCGGGCGACACGGTCAAGATCATGACCGACAATTATCTGGTCTACAACGGAGGCGACAACTACCTGCGGTGCGAATACATCACGCGCGAGGGGTTGCAGGAGTATGAGAACAAAGGATGGTTCAACGGGCACAAGATGTACTACATCCTGCCCGAGGGCGCCGAAGTGGAAGCGGTGAAATTCCGCGAAACGGGCTACGACACGGACTTCACGGGTACGTTCGAATGTTCCGATCCGCTCTATAACAAATTCTGGGGCAAAGCGCTGCGCACGCTCTACGTGACCATGCGCGACACCTACATGGACTGTCCGGACCGGGAACGTTCGCAATGGACGGGCGACGCGGTGAACGAATCGGGCGAGGCACTCTACGTGCTCTCGGAATCGGCCACGCTGCTGACACGCAAATGGCTGCACGATCTGGCCGGATGGCAAAAACCCGACGGCGTGATCTACGCCCCCGTGCCCTCCTCGAACTGGGACAAGGAACTGCCAGGACAGGTCATGGCCTCGCTGGGCTACTACGGGCTGTGGAACTACTATCTCTACACCGGCGACAAGCAGACGCTCGAAGACCTCTACCCCGCCGTACAGCGTTACATCGCCCTGTGGAAAAAGGGAGACAAAGGCACCATGCTGCTCCGCGAAGGAGGTTGGAACTGGGGCGACTGGGGTACGGACATCGACATCGTACCGTTGCAGAACTGCTGGTACTACATGATGATCAAGGGCATGTACAACACCGCCCTGACGCTGAACAAAAAAGAAGACGCGAAAAAATACGCCGACGAAATGGCTGCGCTCAAACAGGCATTCAACAACCATTTCTGGACCGGCAGCGAATACCGCGATCCGCAATACAAGAACAAGACGGACGACCGCATCCACGCGCTGGCCGTCGTATCGGGACTGGCCGACGAGGATAAATACGAAGCCATCCGCCGGGTGTTGCTCTCCGAAGAACATGCCAGCCCGTACATGGAGAAATATGTGTTCGAAGCGTTCGTGCAGATGGGCTACGGAGCCGAAGGCCTCGCCCGCCACAACAGACGTTTCGCCCGCATGGTCGAAGACGACCGTTTCACCACGCTGTTCGAAGGCTGGGGCATCGGCTCGGAAGGATTCGGCGGCGGCTCCGTCAATCATGCGTGGAGCGGCGGCGGGCTGACGATCGCAGCGCAGTACATCTGCGGTATCCGTCCTTTGGAAGCAGCCTACCGTACGGTCGGCATTCTGCCCAATCCGTCGGGACTCTCGCATGCGAAAGCCACGACGGTCACGCCCGTAGGCACCGTAGAATCGTCGTTCGAGCAAAGCCCGAACGTCTTCACGCTGAACGTCCGCATGCCGCTCGAAGCCAAATGCGTGATCGGAACGCCGAAAGCAGGCGTGCGCGAAGTGAAGATAGACGGTTCGACCGTATGGAAAGACGGGCGGCCCGTGAAAAACAAAGTGGCGAAGTTCTGCAAGACGCAGCCCGACGCCCTGCACCTCGCTTTCGACGTCAAGGGAGGTTCCCACAAACTGATCGCCGTACAGTAACCGTCGGCCTACACGAATAAAAGGAAAGCCCTGCGAAACGTTTTTCGCAGGGCTTTCCTTTTATTGCGGTCATATCCTTCGCCGCATCAATCCGTCCGAATTTTTCTCTCTACCCGTCGTTATTCGCAGACACAGGTTTCGGAACGGAAACAGGAGATTCGAAGCCCCGTCCCGAACGGCAAGACTCCACGCCCCACATCGGAACATCGAAGAATGCGATCATGCTTCATGCAACGACCGACGCGAAGGTTTCCCGAATTTCGATCTCCTGCCGAAGCGAAGGATCGCAGGCCGTGCCCTCGGACAAGCCGACAGCCGGGGAGGAACAGATGAAGCGACAGAAAATTACAGCCCCGGGTCGTCTACATAATAAAATACGATCCCCCCTACTTCATACCTTTATATATTCACGGACGGAAAAATGATCTCCGGTACACTTCCCGTGCATTCGGCATTCATCCCCCTCGGAGAGCGAGAAACCGGCCGGAACACGGAAAACCGCAGATCAGCACTCCATCCGGACCGAATGCCTGTCGCCCGTGCCGACAAAGCACTATTATCCTATATCTCACAATTCCGCCTGAAAGAAATCGGCCCCAAGCCGGGACCTTATCTTTCCCGTAAAAACACGAAAGCGTCGCCTTCCGTCGGCAAGCCCCTCTTCGTACGATCATACGTTTCAGGATACCGTTCTCCGCTACCGTATCTCGCTTTCGGGACCGCCTTCTGCCGGTCCCTTCCGAACACAAAATCGGAACCGGCCCATCCGCGTCCGCAGCCTCAGGCCGCAGGGAGCAACTATCCGAACGGAAAAACGTTACGGGAAATCCGGGTCCCTTCTACGGGAGTCTCCTTCTATCCCTGCATCCGGATCGTACGGCAACGGCACGGCTTATTTCCACGATCCGGCGAAATGATGGATGCAATAAGAACGGTCCGTCAGCTCCAGAGTACCCGTGCCGTAGGTTTTGGGGCAAAAATAGTCTTTGGGAAACAGATGGAGCTGGCCGTCGTAGATCTGATACGTATTGTCCAGCGCGATGCCCTTCCGGCCGAGCATCCTCGATATAATCAGTGTATTGGGCGTGTCGTTCAGACGGCCGTACCACCGGACGAAAGGTTTCTTGCGATAGTAGTCCATCAGCATGTCGAGCCACGGAGCGCCTTTCTGCGACGCCATCAGCCCGGTAGGCAGCAGGTTGTTGGACTCGAAACCGGAAAACCCGGGCAGATCCAGCAGATCGTCGAGCGGTCGCAACACCTCCACGTCGGTATCCATATAGATTCCGCCGAACTCCCTGAGGGCATACAGCCGCACGTAGTCGGTGACGAACGCGAACTTGCGCCGTTCGTATGCCTGCCGGGTGAACTTCAGGCTGCCGACATCGAAATTATCCTCGTTCCACAACTTCAGTTCGTAATCGGGAAGAAACTTGCGCCATGAGGCGATGCAATGTTCGGCCAATTCGGGCATCTTTCCGCGACCGAACCAGCAATAATGGATTAGTTTGGGGATCATCGAAATTCGCTATTTCGGGCAAAAATAGCGAAATTACCTTATTATTCCATGTTTTCCGCGGCCGAGCGTCCTTCGCCCGCCGGGCATTCCTTTTCGGTTATCGGTCGGCCCCCCCGCGAAAGGTTTCGATCCAGCGGGCGATGTGATACGGACTCTGCCGCCAACGCGACATGTCGGCCGCCGGATCGACGGGACGTTCGACGAACTCGCGCAAAGAAGCGGGATCGTCTTTCCCGAATATGAAAACGCGCTGCGGATCGTAATAAGGTTCCGTCACGATGTCCGGGTTGTTCGTCAGCAGTTTTTTCCCGTAAAACAGCGCCTCCATCACGCGCAGCGTATGGCCGCTCTGCCCCTTCTGCAATACTTCGATCAGACAGCGCGAACGGCCGACCCACCGGAGCGTCTCAGCGTAAGGCATGTCCGAATCCGTCAGGCCCTGCTCTGTTTCCGGCTCCGGACACGACGTATGCTTATCCCTGACCACGTGCATCTTGCAACGCAATCCGGCCGCCTCGGCCATGCTCCGTATGTCGGAGAGCACCCGCAAGCGGCCTTTGTCCTTGCCGACGAAGAACAGATCCGTATCGGGTACGACATCCGGTGAGACAAGCGAAAAATCGGGTCGATAGACCTGTTCGGTCAATTCGAAACCGTATCGGGCGGCATCGTCCCGATCGAACGTGAAGACACGGTATCCGGCCCGTCGCAACCGGGCGGCATACGTCGCCCGACCCACCGCGCTGCGACAGAAACTGCTCGTCGGATTCCACAGAAAGACCGATACGTCGTGCGCAGCGATGAACTTGCGCAGAATAACGAGGTCCTTGAGATTCTGCACATCGAAAAACAGTACCTTGTCGTCGAGGCCGATACGCGAAAGCCGTTCGATGTATTCGCCATCGAAAAAACGGGTGGAACGCCGCCCGCACAGCGAAAGAGATTCGCCCAAGCGCCTGAGTGCGGAGAAAGGAATACGGACAGCACTCCGACGATGGACCGACACTTCGATACCGGCCGTAAGGTCCGCTTCCTCCAGCAGATACTCGGACAGGAAATAATCGCTTCGCAGGATATACAACATTGTTTCAAAGGTAATATCCGTCGGGTGGAGCACTTCCAAAATAAACTGTTTTTACCTTTTTTCAACTCCTTTTTCCGTACCCTGATTATTGCGTCCGGGGCCGGCAAGCCCGCCCGGTTTTCGGAACGTTCCCCGCGACACAATCCGACAGAGGGGGGAAAAGATTCCGTCTTCTCCACCCCTGTTTTCGAAACGGGAAGCGACCGTCCGGAGCGGACCGGGGCAAGCAATTCAGGGGGACAGCGCATAATATCGGACCTGAAAGCAGGACGTTATCGAAAGATTTCATACTTTTGTAAATTCGGATCGCTCCCGCAGAAAGCCCCTTATCGGACGGTTTTCCCGGAGATTCCCGAACGAGCAATACGACATAACGATTATATTCAGGATCAAACAATGGCTTTACAATGCGGAATCGTCGGTCTGCCCAACGTCGGCAAATCGACCCTGTTCAACTGCCTGTCGAACGC
>UROX01000038.1 GCA_900549685.1 uncultured Alistipes sp. | reverse complement strand
GAAATCGAAAAACGGGACATGCGGGCCGGAAAATAGCGCGAGAAGACATACTCACGTTCGATTTTCCGGACGTTCGGAAAACCGAACGCCGAACCTGACAATTTGACGGTCTCTTACTTCGATTCGTTGAGCGGCGGCTGTTTGCGGGGTTCGACATGGATCGAGACGATCGTCCCTTCCCCGTAGGCGTCGCGCAGCCGCCGCTCGATGTCGACGGTGAGCCGGTGCGATTCGGTGACCGTCATCGCGCCGTCGACGCGGATATGCACCTCGACGGCGATGTTCTGCCCGATACGCCGCGTGCGCAGGTTATGCGGCGACGCGACGGCCGGATCGGCCGCGATCAACGACAGGATGTGTTCCTCCTGCTCGCGGGGCAGCGATTTTTCGAGCAGTTCGTCCATCCCCATTTTCATCAGCTGCCACGCCACGCGCAGGATCAGCAGCGCCACGACGATCGCCGCCGCGGGGTCTGCCAGCCGCCAGCCGCCGCCCAGGAAATAGGCGCAGCCGATTCCGACGAGCGTGCCTACCGACGAGAGCGCGTCGCTGCGGTGATGCCATGCGTTGGCCACGACCGAGGGGCTGTTGACCCTTCGGCCGACGCGCGCCGTGTAGCGATAGAGCGCTTCTTTGGCGACGATCGATACGACGGCCGCCCACAGTGCCACGACGCCCGGCTGTGTCGGAAGGAGGCCTCGCGTGAAGTCGCGGATCGCTGTGCCTCCGCTCCACAACAGCTTGATTCCCACGCCTGCAAGCGCTACGCCGATGATGAGCGTGGCCAGCGTTTCGTATTTCCCGTGGCCGTAGTCGTGGTCGTCGTCGCGCGGTTTGGCCGAAACGCGCACGAAGAGCAGCACCACCAGATCGGTGGCGAAGTCCGACACCGAATGGATGGCGTCGGCCACCATGGCCGCGCTGTGTCCCCAGATACCGGCGGCAAGTTTCCCGGCACTCAGTACCAGATTGACTGCGAAACCGATCCATGTGACGCGGTAGATGGCCTGTTCGCGGCCGAGGGTTCGTTCTGTCATAGCGGGTCGTATGTGAAATTAGAAAAGCGGCGGCGGATTGTTCCCGCCGTCGCTTTGCATTCGATTCGGTCGATTGCGCCGGCCTGTCCGGTCAATAGCTCCGAGCGAAGAGCACGCGCTGGTGCGACGGCTTGCCCGAATAGATGCAGGCGCCCTCTTCGTCGACGGCGTCGAGCGGGATGCAGCGGATCGTGGCTTTGGTCGCCTCCTTGATCGCCACCTCGGTCTCGACGGTACCGTCCCAGTGCGCCGCCACGAAGCCGCCTTTGGTGTCGAGCGTGCGGACGAACTCCTCCCACGTATCGACGGGCGTAATCATCGAATCGCGGAACGACCTGGCCTTGTCGAAGATGCCTTGCTGGATTTCGTCCATCAGCGCTGCCACGCGGTCGATCAGCCCCTCCTGCGGTACGACCTCCTTTTCGAGCGTGTCGCGGCGCATCAGTTCGATCGTGCCGTTTTCCAGATCGCGCGGGCCGAGCGCCAGCCGTACCGGCACGCCTTTGAGTTCGTATTCGGCGAACTTGAAGCCCGAACGGACATTGTCGCGCGCGTCGACCTTGACGCTCAGTCCGCGTGCGCGGAGTTCGGCGGCGATCGCGTCGAGCTTGGCGACGATCGTCTTCATCTGCTCCTCGCCCTTGTAGATCGGGACGAGCACCGCCTGGATCGGCGCGAGCGCCGGCGGCAGCACCAGCCCGTTGTTGTCCGAATGGGCCATGATGAGCGCTCCCATCAGGCGGGTCGAGACGCCCCACGACGTGGCCCACACGTATTCGAGCTTGCCCTCCTTGTTGGTGAACTGCACGTCGAACGCCTTGGCGAAATTCTGCCCCAGAAAGTGCGACGTACCGCTCTGCAACGCCTTGCCGTCCTGCATCAGCGCCTCGATCGTGAGCGTGTCCTCGGCGCCTGCGAACCGTTCGTTGGGCGACTTGTGGCCCACGATCACGGGCAGGGCCATGTATCGCTCGGCGAACTCCTTGTAGACGTTTATCATCTTCGTGGCCTCGGCGATCGCCTCCTCGCGCGTCTCGTGGGCGGTGTGCCCCTCCTGCCACAGGAATTCGGCCGTGCGGAGGAACAGGCGCGTGCGCATCTCCCAGCGCACGACGTTGGCCCACTGGTTGCACAGGATCGGCAGGTCGCGGTAGGAGTGGATCCAGTTCTTATAGGTATTCCAGATGATCGTCTCCGACGTAGGGCGCACGATCAGCTCCTCTTCGAGTCTGGCGTCGGGATCGACCACCACGCCCTTGCCTTCGGGATCGTTTTTCAGCCGGTAGTGCGTCACTACGGCGCACTCCTTGGCGAAGCCTTCGACGTGGTGCGCCTCCTTCGAGAAGAAGGACTTGGGGATGAAGAGCGGGAAGTAGGCGTTCTCGTGGCCCGTCTGCTTGAACATCCGGTCCAGAATGGCCTGCATCTTCTCCCAGATGGCATAGCCGTAGGGTTTGATGACCATGCAGCCGCGGACGGCCGAGTTCTCGGCCAGGCCGGCCTTCACGACCAGATCGTTGTACCATTGGGAATAGTTCTCTTCCCGGGGAGTCAATTCCTTCAGCTCTTTTGCCATGTTATCAATAATGTTTCGGTCTATAAAATCGTTATTCGCAGGTGTTCCGAACCGGAACGTACAAAGGTAGGGTATTTTTCCCAAATTCATAAAAATTACATACCTTTGACCGGAAGCCTCGCTACGATATTATATATCGGCATCGTCCGGAGGCTCGCCGAATGAAGAAGCTCTGTACCGGATACGGGCGGACGCATGCAAAAAAACAGCCGGCTCAGAAACTTTTCGGGTATGATTTTCGTTATACCTATATATTATATAGGGAAGCTGTCCGAGACCGAAGGGAAAGACAGCCGACCGGAAAAGACACGATCATGGAAAGCAGAAGACTCATAACCGCGTTGGGATGCGTTGCAGCGGCTTTGTTGAGCAGTTGCAATGCAACGGTGTACTCGTCCACCTCGGCTTCGACCGACGATCTGTATGCCGTGCATGACCGAAAGGCATTGGCGCAGCAAAGACTCGAGCAGCAAGCCCGACGTCTGGAAGCACAAAAAGCAGCGCTCGAAGCCGAAGAGGCCAGGCAGCAGAGGGTGGCGGAAGAGGTCGCCCGACTTCATGCGAGAACGCAAGGAGACGACTATGACGGCACGCTGTCGGAAAACTACGAAGATTCGTACGAAAGAAGGCTCAAAGGATTCAGCCCGTCGAGCCGCCGGACACAGAGCGACGACCAAGCGGAAGCGAATGCGACCATCCAATACGCTTCGGCCTACGACCCGGCCTATTACAATGTGACAGTCGTGGACAACAACATATGGATAGAGCCTCGTTACGTCACGGCCATGTTCGGAAACTGGGGCGGAGGCTGGAGTTTCGGCATCGGTTCGTGGGGATGGGGTTTCTCGCCATCGCCTATGTACGGCTGGGGCTGGAACTGGGGCTATCCGTATTACAATTACAACTGGGCGTGGAATCCCTATTGGAGCTGGAATGTTCCCTATTACGGTTGGGGGCCGCATTGGAACTATCCTTACTGGGGATGGGGCGGCTATTTTCCGCATCATCATTGGGGAGACTGGCATCCGCGCCATGACAGCCGCAATACCGTTTACAACCGGCCTCGGACCGGTTCGGGCGGGTCGTATACTCCCTCTTACGGAAGAAATCCGCAAGGATCGGCCCTCTCGGGCGGAACCGGAGGATCGTATCGCCGGGGATCGGCTTATTCGCCTTCGGCCGGGACTCCGAACAGCCGGCCCGGATCGCGTTATAATTCCGACGCGACGGCCACTCCTTCGGCACGACCCGAAAGATCGTATCGCAGAAGCACTCCCTCGGGAAGCGTTTCGATCGGCGGCAGTTCGTCGAACGAATCGTCGTACGGCAATCGGGGGTCGTCGTACAGCCCGAGCCGAAGCAACGCAGCCGGCAATGCCTCGTCGATCAACAGAGGCGGAAGCTATAACAATGCGGGAAGTTTCGGTGGCGGCGGCAGCTTCGGCGGAGGTTCGTCTTCCGGCGGAGGCGCATCGCGGGGAGGCGGTTATCGGCGATAGGTTTTCCGCAGATGTATTACCCGTCCGTTCCGACCGACAGCAACCGGACTACGGAAATTTCTAAAATTCGAACCATGAAAATCGCAAAAATATTTACAGCGGGCTGTTCCGCCCTGTTGCTCGGAACAGCACTGCAAGCCCAAAGCGCAGGCGACCTGCTCAAATTCTCGCAATACAACCATTCGTTCGGGACAGCACGGAGCGCCGCGCTGGGAGGCGCGTTCACGTCGCTGGGCGCCGATCTGTCGTCGATCGGCATCAACCCGGCGGGACTGGGCATGTACCGGGGATCGGAATTCGGCATCTCGCCTACGCTGACTTCGTCGGACATGGAGAACCACTATCTCGGCATGCAGAACAATTACTCGAAAACCCGTTTCGGTTTCGGCAACGTAGGCGTCGCACTGAATCTGTATCAGGGTAGCGGTGCGCTGACCAGTTTCACACTCGGGATCGGCTATAACAAAATGGCGGATTTCAATACGTCGTCGATCGCCTACGGCAGAGGAGCCAGGAACTCGATCTCGGAAATATTCGCCGAAGACCTCTACGGAATCGCATCCGAAGACCTCGCCCACCCCGCGGACGATCCTTACGCTCCGTTCCGCAAGTTCGGCGTGGATCGCTGGGGCGGCATTCTCGGATACCAGACGGGCATTCTCGATCCGATGGAGGATAACATAAGCTATTCACCGTGGAATTCGCTCTCGCAAAGCGCACAGATCGATCCCTCGCTGGCCAACATCGACAAAGGGAGCATCGGGGAATATGCGATCTCCGGAGGAATCAACATCGAGAACATTCTTTATCTCGGTCTCACGATAGGCATACAGGACATCTCGTATCAGAACGAGAACCGATACACAGAGACTTATTCGAACAATCCGCTTTCGCTGGACGGCATGACCTACATCCGCATGCTGGATATGAACGGAACCGGAGTGAACGTCAAATTCGGCGCCATCGTCCGTCCGCTTCCCAATCTGAGAATCGGGCTGGCCCTCCACTCCCCGACCTACATCCGGCTCGACGAGGAATATGGGGAATACATGGCGGCCGACTACAAAAGCATGGGGAACGGGGAACTGCTCGACAGTCCTTATCTGCGGAACTCGTACAACTTCCGCACGCCCACCCGCTTTCTGGCCGGCCTCTCTTATACGCTGCCGAACATCGGGCTCATTACGGCCGACTATGAACGGGTATGGTACAACGACATCAAGATGCGGCGCATGGACGGCGGCAACTGGGCGTTCGAACAGAGCCTGAACGACCAGATACGGGACGACTACAAAGCGGCGGACAATTTCCGGGTAGGGTTGGAGCTTACGCCTGTCAAGAATTTCTATGTACGGGGAGGTTATGCCTATTACGGCGACTGCATAAAAGGCGACCGGGGATTCATCAACCAAAGCAGCATCAAATCGTATGACAACATCTCGGTCGGTCTGGGCTTCCGGTTCGACAACTTTTACGTAGACGCCGCCTACATCCACACGAGTTATACTTACGCACCTTCGCAGGCATTTTATTTCGAAGACCCGACAGACGGCTTCGTCATCGCCTCGGGCGAAATCGAGACACAACAGAAGCGCAACACGGTAACGCTGTCGGCCGGATTCAAATTCTGACCTCCCGGCAGAAAAAATTTTACAGGTGCGGGACCCATCGGGTCCCGCACTTTTTTATCCGGCCGCAGCAAAGGAAACAGGGGCAACTGATTTTAATGTCGAAACCGACGGCACTGTTTTCAAATTCCGTCTCCGTTATTCGCAGCACTGTATATTCGGATCGGTCCGCCCAGCCGGGAAAGAGGGTCCTGCAAGACGGAGCAAAACAGGCGGGAGCGCAAAAAGATACAAGCACGAGAAAAGGATTGCGGCGCACAACGTCTTTCGGGACAGCATACCTCCGGGACAGGCGGCATTTTATTCCGGAGCGGATCGGGTATATGCTCCCGCGGATCGGGAAATTCCTGAACGGAAGACTCCCGGAGCCGGGAAGGACTCCCGCGGAAAAACGAATTAGAGGGGAAGTCAAATTTCGACCAGATGGTTCTTGATGGCGTAGACGACGAGGTTGGCCGTGTTTTTACAACCCGTTTTGGCGAGAATATTCGAGCGGTGTTTATCGACCGTACGTTTGGAAATGAACAACGCATCGGCGATCTCGTTGTTGGATTCGCCGCGGCAGATGTGGAGCAGGATTTCCGATTCGCGCTGGGACAGCTCTTCGGGACTGTCATCGGGAATGGCCGAAGGCGAGGACTTGAGATTGCTGACCAGATTGAACAACAACTCCTGCGAAAAGAAGCTGCCGCCCTCGACAACGGTCTCGATCGCAGAAACGACATCGCGGATATCCGAATTCTTCAGGATAAACCCTTTCACGCCGAGCGAGACCATCTTGAAATAATAGTCCTCGTCGCCGTACATCGACAGCGTGATGATTTTCAGATCGGGATAGCGGCGAAGCGCTTCCTCGGCCGCAGCGATTCCGTTCATGCGGGGCATTTCGATGTCGAGCAGCACCACATCGGGGCGCTCCTGTTCGAGCAATTCGAGCAGCTCGATGCCGTCGGCCGCCTCGGCTGTCACGGCGAATCCTTCGATGCCGTCGAGCAAGGTGCGAAGTCCGTTACGGAACAGCGTATGGTCGTCTACAAGAACGATTTTACAAGAGGTACTCATCGAAAAATTAGATTTGGATTTCGGCCACAGCCCGCATACCCTGTCCCGGCTTGGCTGTCAATCGGAAAAATCCGTTGAGCGTACTGATCCGGGAGTGGATGTTGGCGATACCCATTCCTTTCTGCGCGACGGCGGCAGGATCGAAACCACACCCGTCATCGCGATAGTCGAGCCGCAGTACATCGTCGGTATAGATCAACGACACAGATATCTGCGAGGCATCGGCATGTTTGAGGCTATTGTTGAGCAGTTCGCAAACGACACGGTAAAGAATAACCTCGATATCCATGTCGAAACGTTCGTTGCGAAGATTGGTCGAAAAGTCGATATGCACGGAGGTATGCGGCAAACGGCCGATAAAATTGGAAACGGCACGGGAAAGACCGAAATCCTTGAGGATATGAGGACTCAAATTGACCGATATTTCGCGAAGGCTGCGGATCGCCTCGTCGATCACATAACTCGCATTACGGAGAATTTCGCGATTGCGCTCGTCGGCATAGCTCCCCGAAAGGGCCGACACGGACATTTTGGCCGACGAGAGCAAAGGTCCCAGACCGTCATGGAGATCCTTGGAGAAGCGCTGCCGTTCTTTTTCCTCGGTACGGAGCACGGTGTTGAGAATACGACGTTCGGAAATACGGCGCTGATGCTCGGTGCGGTAGATATATTTGAAAATCCGCTGTACCAACAACATGCCCACTGCGAAGCAAAGCGAAGTAACAACGCCCATCCAGACGAAAAACTCGTCGGGAAGACGCAACGGTTCGAGCGTCGTGATCTTGAAATATTCGCCCAACCGCAAAAAAGCCATACAGGTCAGCGCGACGGTGAACAACATCCACGAGAGGTTGTACTTGGTACGTCGCGTCAGACCGATGGCGACCATGGCAGCCACGATCTGCAACAGGACGGAAATAATCAGAAGAATCTCTAAAACCATGACGGCAACGTTCTGTCCGGAAAAGTTCCGGCCCCGTAAAGATACAAAACTCCCGCGAAGCGGAGCATGCCGGAAGATAATTTTTATACGGGATAAAAGAAAGGTGTGCGGTTCCGCAACAAATACCGTAGGTCTCGAATCGATGGCGTTTCCCGGCCCTCCGGACAGAACTGTCGAAGGAAGGAAGGCTTTATGTCCGTGGCCGAGAGCGACAAACACCCGAGCGGAAAGACCTCGGCTGCAGAAACGCCGGGATATCAAAATATCCGGTACGGACGTCGCACCGCATGCAGCGTTCCGTCAGATCCGAACGGCAGAAAACGGAAGGGCGGATACCGCAACGGTATCCGCCCTTCGAAGTACGCGGGCTGTCGCCGATTATTTGACAACGACTCTTTTCTTTTCTTTGATACGGGCCTTCTTACCGGTGAGGGCACGCAGGTAGTAGATGCGGGAACGACGTACGACACCCACTTTATTGACTTCGATACGCTCGATGTTGGGTGAATAGAGCGGGAAAATACGCTCTACGCCGATACCGTCGGAAATTTTACGGATGGTGAACATTTTGGTGATTCCGCTGCCCTTGATCTGGATGACGGTACCGCGGAAACTCTGCAGACGCTCTTTGCTACCTTCGACGATTTTGTAGGTCACGGTAATCGTGTCGCCGCTCTTGAACGAAGGCACTTCCGGCTTCGTCCACATGGCGTCCTGCGCGATTTTAATCAAATTTTCCATTTCGATTCTTTATAAAATTAGAGCGGGAATATTACGGGCTCCTATGTCCTCATAAGAGATTCCTCGCTTTCAGCGGGCGAAGGTAACGTTTAATTTCGGAAAAAACAAGAATACGGAGGAATTTTCGAGATCGGCCCGAAGAATCAATCCGCTGGTCCATAACGAATAAGAGGAAACGGACAGGGACGGGAAAGAAAAGACAGGAGGAAAGAAACGGCCCGGAGAACGGGAACCGGACGATTTTGCTATCTTTGTCCGCAAGACAAACCGAAGACAGAACTATGGATTCCCGACCGCTGATTTTTCTCACCAATGATGACGGCATACATGCCAAAGGACTCGAAACGCTGATCGAAATCTTACGCCCGGCGGGACGCCTGCTGGTCGTGGCTCCGGAAAGAGGGCAGAGCGGCATGGCCCACGCCATCACGATGAACCGTCCGCTGACGCTCCGGAAAATCACGGACGAGCCGGGACTCACGGTCCACGTGTGCAACGGAACGCCGGTGGATTGCGTAAAGATCGCTTTCGACTACCTGCTGGACGGAGGAGAGCGCCCCTCGCTCGTCGTATCGGGTATCAACCACGGATCGAACTCGGCCATCAATGTGCTCTACTCGGGAACGATGGGAGCTGCTACCGAGGCCAGTTTTTATGAAATCCTGTCGATCGGCTTTTCGATTCTGGACCATGCCGAAGATGCCAATTTCACGACGGCCGCCCATTTCATCCCCCGCATCATCGAAACAGTCATTCAGGCGAAGCCGCAGTTGCCGCTCTGTCTGAACGTGAACATTCCGTGCCTGCCCGTGGAAGCGATCAAAGGTATCCGTCCGTGCAGGCAGACGCGCGGATTCTGGAGAGAAGATTTCGAGCGGAGACAAGACCCCAGAGGGAACGACTACTACTGGCTGTCGGGACATTTCTGCAACGCGGAACCCGGCGCAGAAGATACGGACGAATGGGCGCTCGCGCACGGATACATTTCGGTCGTACCGGCACAGGTCGATCTGACGGACTACCGGCAGCTCGAAGCCATGAAAAAATGGAGGCTGTAAAGGTTTCGTTCCGTCGAATCCGAGAAGGGAAATATCGACGAGATCGTTAAGACAACGCATCGGTAGCTCCTGACAGGGAGCAACGGCACTACTATACCTTATAATTATATCAGGAACGAATGACGCCTATCAACCTGCTCGATGCGCGCGACCGCGACGAACTGCGGAGGTGGCTCGAAAAAAATCACGCAACGGAAAAAGAATGCTGGGTGGCGGTCAAACGCGGGAAGCCTGCACAGGACGGGACTTTCGCGTACATCGATGCCGTCGAGGAAGCATTGTGTTTCGGATGGATCGACAGCACCTGCAAAAAACTTTCGGACACCGTGACGATCCAGCGCCTGACGCCGCGGAGAAAAGGGAGCGGGTGGACGGAACTGAACAAAGAGCGGTGTCGCCGGATGGAGGAAGCCGGCAGGATGACCGAGGCGGGGCGCTCCGCCCTGGCCGAGGCTGCACAGGAATTCGAGATCGACGAAGATGTGCTCGAAGCGTTGCGGGCCGTTCCGGAAGCGTGGCGGAACTTTCGGTCGTTCCCGGCCCTGTATCGTCGTGTGCGCATAGACAACGTGCAAAGGAAGCGGAAAAACCCGGAGCTGTTCCGATCGAGGTTGCAAAAACTGATCGAGTACAGCGCCCGAGGCGTTATGTACGGACAATGGGACGATTACGGACGGTCGGCCGACATTTGAATGCCGGCCGACCCGATAAAATCCGATACCGTCTGACTGAAGGTGTTATTCGACTTCCCAGTCGCAACCGTCCTTGCGGTCTTTGACTTTGATGCCCGCAGCGGCGAGGCCGTCGCGGATTTTGTCGGAAGTGGCCCAGTCCTTGGCGGCTTTGGCCTGCATCCGGATGTCGAGAATCATATCGACGACGGAAGAAAGCATATGGGAATTGTCTCCGGCGAGATCGTCGCGGAGTCCGAGAATGTCGAATACGAAAAGGTGCATGACGCGGCGGAGTTCGTCCCGATCGGCCGCAGAGATGGTCTGGTGGCCGTCGTAAACCTGATTGATGATCCGGACACAGTCGAACAGCACGGAAATGACGACGGGGGAATTCAGGTCGTCGTCCATAGCTGCCGTGCAACGCGACTCGATGTCGGAAATATCGACGGAAGAAGCATCGGACACGCGGAGCTTGTCGAGCGTACCCAGCGCTTTCATCAACCGTTCATAGCCTTTCTCGGCGGCGCGGAGTGCATCGTTCGAGAAATCGAGCGTGCTGCGGTAGTGGGCCTGGAGCACGAAAAAGCGGATCGTCATGGGCGAATAGGCCTGTTCGAGCAGGCGGTGCGTGCCGGTCGTCAGTTCCTCGAGCGTGATGAAGTTGCCAAGCGACTTGCCCATTTTCTGTCCGTTGATCGTAATCATATTGTTGTGCATCCAGTAGCGGGCCGCGTCGTGACCGCAGGCGGCGGTACTCTGGGCGATCTCGCATTCGTGGTGCGGGAACATCAGGTCCATGCCTCCGCCGTGGATGTCGAACCGGTCGCCGAGGTAGCGCGTACTCATGGCCGAGCACTCCATATGCCAGCCCGGAAAACCGTCGCTCCAGGGCGAGGGCCAGCGCATGATGTGTTCGGGCGCGGCCTTTTTCCACAGGGCGAAGTCGAACGGATTGCGTTTGTCGTCCTGTCCGTCCAGCTCACGGGTATTGGACATCATGTCCTCGAGCACTCGGCCGGAAAGACGGCCGTAGCGGTACTGCCGGTTATAGGCCTCGACGTCGAAGTAGACCGAACCGTTGCTCACGTAGGCGAGACCTTTGTCGAGAATGGTCTTCGTCATTTCGATCTGCTCAATGATGTGTCCCGAAGCGTGAGGCTCGATGCTCGGGGGAAGTACATTGAGCGTGCGCATGGCGTCGTGGTACCGCCCGGTATAGTACTGGGCGACCTCCATCGGTTCGAGCTGCTCGAGCCGGGCCTTTTTGGCAATCTTGTCCTCGCCCTCGTCGGCGTCGTTCTCGAGGTGTCCCACGTCGGTGATGTTGCGCACGTAGCGGACCTTATGTCCCGTGGCCCGGAGGTAACGGAACAGCAGGTCGAAAGTGATGGCGGGCCGGGCGTGGCCCAGATGCGGATCGCCGTAAACGGTAGGACCGCAAACGTAAAGTCCCACGAAAGGAGGATTGAGCGGAACGAACTGTTCTTTTTTACGGGTAAGCGTATTGTATACAGAAAGTGTCGATTTCATCGTCATGGCATTTAGAGCCGTAAAATTACAAACTTTCCCCGTATGTCGAGACTAAATCGGGATTTCTTACGTTATTTTTCTAATTTTGCAGACATTATCCGATTTAATAAGAAACCTGCATAACAAATCGTAACAGGCGACACAATGGACAACCGATTCAAAAAACTCAACCTGATCGCCGGATGGTTCTGCTTCGCTTTCGCGTCGGCCGTTTATCTGCTGACAATGGAACCTACGGCAAGCCTCTGGGATTGCAGCGAATTTATCGCGACCTCCTATAAACTCGAAGTGGGCCATCCTCCCGGAGCGCCGCTCTTTATGATGATTTCCCGGTTTTTCACGATCTTCGGAGGTCCGGAACAGGCGGCCAGGTTAGTCAATTCGATGTCGGCACTGGCCTCCGGAGCGACCGTGATGTTCCTGTTCTGGAGCATCACCCATCTGGCCCTGAGAGGTATGCGCAAACGCGAAGAGGAACTTACCCTGTCGCAGGGCGTCGCCGTACTCGGCGCAGGACTGGTGGGCGCCATCGCCTATGCGTTCACCGACACGTTCTGGTTCTCGGCCGTGGAGGGCGAGGTGTACGCCCTTTCGTCGATGTTCACCGCCGTGGTGTTTTGGGCCATTCTCAAATGGGAAAACGTGGCCGACGAGCCGCACGCCAACCGCTGGCTCGTATTGATCGCCTATCTCACGGGACTGGCCATCGGCGTCCATCTGCTGAACCTGCTCATCATTCCGGCCATCGTACTGATCTACTACTTCAGGAAGTATCCGCTCACCAAATGGGGGTTCGTCAAAGCACTGCTCGCAGCGGGAGCCATCCTCATCGCGGCGATGTACATTATCATTCCGGGGACGGTGCAGCTCGGCGCCTTCTTCGACCGGATGTTCGTCAATGTGCTGGGACTTCCGATCAATTCGGGCATCACGTTCTACGCCTTCGCGCTGCTCGGGGCGCTCTGTTGGGGCATATACTACACTCACAGGAAGGGTAAAGTGCTGGCCAACACGATTGTGCTGTGCGTAACGGTGGTCATTCTAGGCTACGGGTCCTACGCTTCGGTCATCATCCGTTCGGCGGCCAATCCTCCGATGAACAGCAACGCGCCGGACAACCCGTACGGTCTGCTGTCGCTGCTCAACCGGGACCAGTACGGCGCACGGCCGCTGGTGAAAGGTCCGCTTTATTCTTCGCCGGCCATCGACTACAAGACCAAGACGGTGTATTACGAAGGCGACAGCGGGAAATACGAGAAAGCGACGACGATAGACGGCGTGGTGTACGATCCGAAATTCGAATTCTTTTTCCCGAGAATGTACTCGAGGGACGCCAATCACATCCGGGCTTACAAGAACTGGGTGGACGGAGACGGCCGGAACATTCCGTTCGGAGATAAAACGATCAACGTGCCCACGTTCGCCGAAAACCTGAAGTTTTTCGTCGCCTATCAGATGAACTTCATGTACTGGCGGTATTTTCTGTGGAACTTCGTGGGACGCCAGAGCGACATTCAGTCCACAGGAGAAATCACGGACGGGAACTGGCTGTCGGGAATCAACGCCGTGGACGAGCTTTTCCTCGGGCCGCAGGACAACCTGCCGTCGGAGAAAGCCTCGAACAGAGGGCGGAACACGTATTATTTTCTGCCTTTCCTGCTCGGAATTCTGGGACTCGTATGGCAGTTGAACCGCGACGGGCGCAATTTCACGGTGGTCATGGCGTTTTTCATTATGACGGGCGTGGCCATCGTCGTCTACCTGAACTCGCCTCCGGTGGAACCCCGGGAACGGGACTATGTGTTCGCGGGATCGTTCTACGCCTTCGCCATGTGGATAGGATTCGGCGTACTGGCCATTTATGAAGCGATCAGGCGCTGGCTCAGAAAAGAGAACGTCGCTACGGCAGCCGCAGCGACACTGATCGGCGCGGTGGTGCCCGCCATATTGGGCGCCCAGAACTGGGACGACCACGACCGGTCGGGCCGTTATGTGGCCCGCGATTTCGGGAAGAACTACCTGAACTCGACGCTGCCCAACGCCATCATCATGAACTACGGCGACAACGATACGTTCCCGCTGTGGTACGCACAGGAAGTGGAAGGCGTGCGCAAGGACGTCCGCGTGATGAACATGAGTTATCTGGGCGCCGAATGGTACATCGACCAGATGCGCATCAAAAGCAACGACTCGGAACCCGTACCGTTCTCGCTGCCACGCGAAAAATACACTTACCAGAACGAGCAGCTGCTGGTACAAAATCTGTTCGAATCGGCGACAGCCAAACAGGTGATCGACTGGATCGCCAGCGACGACCCGAGAACCAAGTTGCAGGGACGGAACGGAGAGACGTTCGCCTACGTACCTACGAAGCGGATCGCCGTGCCGGTCAATAAAGAAAATGCCGTGGCCAGCGGAATCGTGCGTCCGGAAGACGCCCATCTGATGGCGGACACGGTTTATCTGGAGCTTCAGAAAGACGATATCGACCGGACGGAAATGATGCTGATCGACCTGCTGGCCAATTTCGACTGGAAACGGCCGCTCTACTTCACGCAATATTACACGCCGAGCAAACTCGGACTGGACAAATACATGCAGCTGGACGGATTCGCCTACCAGTTCGTTCCGATCCGGACGGAGCCCAGCGACTACTTCGTAGGACGGATCGACACCGAATCGCTCTACGACAAGCTGATGAACACGTTCGAATACGGCAACATCGCCGATCCGAAAGTGTATGCCGACGGATTCGTCCAGGACAACTTCAGGGCGACGCGGGCGAGGGAATTGTATGTACGACTGGCACAGCAGCTCCTGCAGGAAGGCGATACGACACGGGCGCTGAAAGTACTGGACACGGGAATCGAAAAGATTCCTTTCACACAGATCCGGCACGACATACTCTCGACGCTCATGATGGCCGAGACATATTACATGGCAGGGGCTTTCGACAAAGGCAACGCCATAGCGGAAGATTATACCCGGATACTGGAAGAGTATATCGATTATTATCTCCGGTTCACGGATCGCCAGGCGGAACTGGTGCGTCCGCAACTGGGAAGCGCCATCCGTTCGCTCAAAGAGATCGGCAATGTGGCAAGCGGTTACGGACAAAAGGAATTGGCGGAGAAAATCGACCAGTATTTTCGGTCGCTGGGACTGATGTAAAACAATCGACCGGACACGGATACGGAAACAGCAGGCCGGAGAAGCCTGCTGTTTCGCATTCGGACAGGAAGTTCGAGAAAAAAACAATTCGGGAGGTATGCTGAAAACCTGTATGCAGGAAGGCCGGATAGAGGCCGGATGCGACGAAGCCGGACGGGGGCCGTTGGCCGGTCCCGTAAGCGCGGCGGCCGTTATTTTACCCGAAGGGTGGAATCATCCGCTGCTCGACGACTCGAAAAAAATGAGCGAGAAGAACCGTTATCTGCTCCGAGAGATCATCGAACGCGAAGCGGTGGCATGGGCTGTGGAAATGGTCGGTCCGGAAGAGATCGACCGGATCAATATTCTCAATGCCTCGTTCGAAGCCATGTCGCGGGCCGTGGAGAAACTGTCGGTCCGTCCGCAATGGCTGCTTATCGACGGGAACCGATTCCGGACGAGGCTCGACATTCCTTACAGTTGCATCGTCAAAGGCGATGCGACCTACACGGCCATCGCGGCCGCTTCGGTGCTGGCCAAGACCTATCGGGACGACTACATGAACCGCATCGGGGAGGAATATCCCGTGTATAACTGGGGGAAAAACAAGGGCTACCCTACCCGCGAACACCGCATAGCGGTCGGACGTTACGGGTTATCGCCTTATCACAGACTGTCGTTCAACCACGAATACAAACAGTTGCGGCTGTTCGACGACAGGGAGCAACCTCAACAGGCCGGAGTTCCGCAGCAGGAAGAGACCGTTTCGCGCCGGTAAGGCCTCGGGAAAAGAGGGCATCGGGACGGAAATGGCAGCCGAACAAAACGACGCGCCCATAGACTCAGGGCATCGACATGTCGCCGTCGTTCGCGGTTACGGATCGTTTTATTCGGAACATATCTTTCGCAAGGGCTTAAAACGGCGACAAAGAAAGCTGCGGGACTGCGGAGGACACCGGGACATTCATCATACTTAACTTCGTTCGAAAAAATTTTCCGAAAAATACGCCTTCCCTCTTGACAAAGCGGGTGGGCGCATTATATATTTGCACAGGTCGGAACGAGATTCGGTTCCGACGACTTCTCTGCGTATAGAACGCACTTCACCCGGAACGGGACATCGCTCCCGTATCGATCACAGATACGACATATGTAACAACAAGACAGCCCGTCTTCACGGACCGGTGTGCCGCGAGCCGCAACGAACGAGACGTAGCGTTGCACAGGGACGCTACCCTACCCGACTTTCGGGACATATCCGACAAACGGGCGGGTCGTTTCTGCGAGTCGATGGACCCGGAACGGACGGAGCATGACCGGACACGTTCCGGTTATCCACAATTCCGTCGTACAATCGACAATTTTTCTTTTACGGAGGAAAATTATAAACAATTTTCCAGGAAAAAGAATGCACATCTGTCGATAACTTTCGGTACCCCTATAAAAATATGAGCGATATGACCGACACGGAAACAGGTATGGAAAAGGCTCTTACAGGAAGAGAGGCCTGCATTGTCCCGATGAAGAGCGATGAATATCAACAGAATGACACATTGGAAACAATGAAGGCGAAAGCCTGGGAAGACATTCGTCGGGCGGCCTGCAGCGTCAGGGAGCTGGCCGGATGCAGACTGCGTATGAAAATGTCGGCAAACCGGACGAACAATATCGCCAACGAGCTGGAAGACCTCGGACGAGCGCTGTATGTCAAAAGGAATCTTCATAGGAAATAAACATTTTATCATCAGGAACAGAACAATTATCGACAATGAGTAAACTGTTTATCGACAATCGCGCATACGACTGTCCGGATACGGCGACCGCACTCGACTGGGAGCGATTCATGTTGCTGCTGCATTTCGAGCGGGCGCTTCCGCAGGACCGGGTCCGCCTTGCCCGACGGATACTGGAACGGATCGTCGGGGTGGAAACAAAGATCGCGGCGAGGATCGGGACGGAAGAAAGCGTTCTTTTTGCGAAATGTTATGTTTCCCGCATTTTCGGGAACATGGGACCGGCTGAGGAATATCGCGTACCGGAGAATAGGAAATGGCCGGCCGGTCAAAAGGGAGAAAAACGAAGAAAGCAGACGGAGCATGCGGGCGACAGATTCCGGGGAAAGGATCGAATGATGGAACCTCTGCAAGGGAACGTTCCGGAGAAAAACGGGAAAAGAACAAACGAAGAAGGACAACAGACGACCGGTCGGAGGAGGACAGGGAGGGGGCGGATAAAAATATCCGAAAGCGAGACGGCAGGACGAGAAAAAAGAAATGCGACAGCGACAGAAAACGTTTCGGGGAAAGACAGAAGAGAAACGAGTGGGGACCGGATGGAAACAGCGGGGAGAATGTACGGGA
>UROX01000037.1 GCA_900549685.1 uncultured Alistipes sp. | reverse complement strand
GACCTAGAACTGAAAGCCTCCATTAAGGATGAGAGCAGCATCATTGATTTCCAGATCCTGCTCAAAAAGGACACTGGCCCGGAGTCGTCTCTCCGGTCGTGTCGCCCGCGGCGGCCGGTTTCGGAGCTGCGGTCTTTTTCGGCGAACGGTCGCGGCCTTTGCCTTGTCCCCGGCTCCGGCCCCGGTCTCTCGATCCGGACTTGCGGCCGTCTTTTTCCGGCGAGTATTTCGGACCCGCCCCGGCCTGTTCGGGCAACGGGAGTTTGGCTACCTCCCGGCCGATGAACGTTTCGATGCGGTGGAATGCACCCTGCTCTTTCTCGCTGACGAACGTGATGGCCGCTCCGTCGGCGCTGGCCCGGGCGGTACGGCCGATGCGGTGGATGTAGTCTTCCGGGTCGCGGGGCACGTCGTAGTTGATGACCAGACCGATGTCCTCGATGTCGATGCCCCGGGCCACGATGTCCGTGGCTACCAGAATGTCGATCTTGCCGTTGCGGAAGTCGAGCATCACCTCCTCGCGGCGCTCCTGCTCCAGATCGGAGTGCATGGCCGCCGCGTTGAGTTTCATTCGTTTGAAAGTATAGGCCAGCTCCTTGACCTTCAGTTTGGACGAGGCGAAAACGATGGTCTTGGTATTTTTGGGTTCGGCGAACAGCTGGCGGACGATTTCCGTCTTCTGGTTCTCGTAACATACGTAGGCCGACTGCTCGATGGCCTCGTTGGGTTTCGATACGGCGATGCTCACCTCTTCGGGGTCGTGCATGATCTTGCGGGCCAGTTCCCGGATTTTGGGCGGCAGCGTGGCCGAGAACATGATCGTCTGCCGCTGGGCGGGCAACTGGGCGATGATGCGCACGATGTCGTCCTGAAAGCCCATATCAAGCATCCGGTCGGCTTCGTCGAGCACGAAATACTCCACGTGCGAAAGGTCGATCCCGCTGTTGGTGATATGGGCCAGCAGGCGGCCCGGCGTGGCCACGACGATGTCGGCGCCCATGAGCATGCCCTGTTTCTGCTGACTCCATCCCGCGCCGTCGCCGCCGCCGTAGACGACCGTCGTCGAAAGCGGCAGGAAGTAGGCGAAACCCTGGAACTGCACGTCGATCTGCTGGGCCAGTTCCCGCGTGGGTACTACGATGAGCGATCGGACCACATTGTCCGGATTGCCCTCGCGCAGCAGTTTGTCGAAGAGCGGAAGGGCGTAGGCCGCCGTCTTGCCGGTTCCGGTCTGGGCGCAGCCGATCAGGTCGCGGCCCTTCTGTATGACGGGAATCGTATGTTCCTGTACCGGAGTCATCTCCTCGAAGTTCATCGCTTCGAGTCCTTCCATAATCCGTTCGTCCAAATCCAGTGCGTCGAATCTCATATCTTTTCGTTTCTTCGTTTGCTTTGCGTGATGTTTCCGAGGCGCGATCCGCATTTTCCGTTCGCGGGTTACGGTCATACCGGTTTTGCATATATGCGCAGAACCGGGGTATCGTCTCGCCCCGTCTTTGCGATGCTGCCTTTCGGAAGACACAAAGATAAGGAAAGTATCCGATTTCGTGAATTGGGGCGGCATTTATCGCACCAGCCTGCACCGGAACCTGTCGGCGGTTCCGCCGGTATGAAACGGTCTCTGTGTCGGATCGATTGCCCTTATTCCTCGAAAAATGCGTTTATATGCTGTGTATATATGTCTGTCGTCAGACATCCGGGCGTGACCTCGGTTCCCCAGAGGCAGGACAGACCGGGATACGCAGCCCCGGCTGTGTGCATGACGCAGGTCGGCGGAAGTACGCTGCCTGCGATTCGGGCATATCGTTGTTAAAAAAGCATACGGACGAAATTTCGTCCGTATGCTCCGTTCAAAACATTACTTCGTGAAAATAAAGTCGTAAATTCGATTCGGTATATAGAGAAAGGTTTAGTCTGCTTTCTTCAGCGAGCACAGTTCTCCGACGGAAATCGTGCCCAGTTGAGGATCGCCTGTATAGGTCATGTGGCATACTCCGGTCAGATTCGCGTTCAGCGTTCCTGTGACCCGGACGGCGGAGGATGCGGCTCCGGCCGCCGTGACGTTCGCTCGGTTCGCCTGCATTCCTGTTGCTTCGATTTTCGATGCGCCGAGGTTGTCTATCGTCAGTAGGTCGGTCTTACCGTTCAGTTTCAGGGAGGTCGCTCCGGACACTTTTGCTTTCAGCTCGTCGCAGAGCAGATCGGCTTCGATCTTGCAGGCTCCGGATACATCGAGGGTCTGCCGGTCGGATTGCAGTTTCATTCTTATTTTCGCCGCGCCCGAAAAATAGCACTGTGCGGTTTCCGTTTTGCCGATGAATCCCATGCTGCAGGCCCCGGATACGTGCAGTTCGACATTCGTCGCCTCCAGGTCCAATCCGGATATCTTGCTGGCACCCGATGCCCGAAGTCCGAACGATTCGCCGGCGAATTTCCCTTCGCAAGTCAGCGAACTCGCTCCGGATATGGACAGCCGCTCGAGTTTCGGTATCCGGACGATCGCCCTGCAATGCGGGGTATCGCGATAGTTTTTCTCGTTGAAAACAGTCCGGAGAATCAGTCGTTTTCCTTCGACGTAGGCTTTGACTTTCAACGGTTCGTCGTAGGCGATATCGACCGAATATCGGTCGCTTTGTATCAGGGTGACGTCGAACACGCCTTCGATCTCGATCTCCGAGAATCCGGAGAGATCCATCTTCCTCGTTATGGTCTGTGCTGCGACCGGTGCGGCGAGCATGGTGCAAATGCACCAGACTAACAGTTTTTTCATCGTTTTATGGTTTTGCGGGTAAAACAATCGTTTCGTGTGGCTCGGGGGCGACGGGCCTTGCTATTCGTCCTCGACGGATAGCTGCGCCTGCAACTGTTTGACCGCTTTGAGCTTCAGGTTGAAGTAGCGTTTGAGAATACGTACTTTCTCGGCATCGCTCAACTCGTCGGGCAGTTGTTCGTGCAGCGGGATACTGTCGCAGCGGATTTCCTGCAGGATATCTCTGATTTCGGCCGTATCCGCTCCGCGTCGCTGTCCGGCGAAAACGGTCTGTTCGGAAAGCGTTTCGAAATTCCGGTCGAAGGCCTCGATTTCGGACAGAACCGGGTCTATCCGCGAGAGCAGCGCTCTGTTGCTCACGAAAACGCCTGCTGCTATCAGAGCCGCAGCAGCCAGTGTCGCGGCATATCGCAACGGGGTTGTCAGGCGACGGGAACGGGAAACCTTCGCCGCGAAACGCTCGCGGTGCCCTTCCGGCAGTCGGTCCGTTTCGAAACCGGACCGGTGATCGTCTATGAATTTTTTCAGTTCATCCATGATTTCCGAGTTTTTCCAACAGTTTCGTTTTCGCCCGCGCATACTGCGAACGGACGGTCGAGGGTTTGATTCCGACGATTTCGGCGATTTCGTCCGAATCGTATCCTTCGAACAGATGCAGTGTCAGGATCAGACGGTAGCCGTCGGCCAGCGAGGCGATGCCGGTCCGGATGCGTTCTATTTTTACGCTCGTTTCCGTTTCCGGATCGTGCAGAAAGTCGCTCCAGCCGGCCTCGACGGTCTCGGCTGTTCGGGAGATGCGATTTTTTTCGAGTTCGTCGGTGCATGCTTTCAGTCTCCGCTCTTTCCTCAGCCGGTCGATCGAAAGGCGGACGCAGGTCTTTACGAGCCACGCTTCGATCTGCGGAGTGCTTTCGGGCACCTCCCGCGTGCGGGCGAAACGCAGCAGGGTGTCGTGCATCGCTTCTTCCGCATCGGCCCTGTCGTTCAGAATCCGTAGGCTCGTGCGGAACAGCCGTTCGCCGTAGCGGTCGTAGAGAGGCTGTATGTCGTGGAAGAGTGTCCGCATGTTCGGGTTCGTTTTCGTATATAGGACGATTGAAAATCCGAGGTGCTGCAAATGTGTCGTAAAAAAACGGGAATTCTTCGAAAAGAAGATTTCCCGTTTCCGTTTTGTGTGCGCGGTCGCCCGCAACGATGCCTATTCGGCGGTCAGCTCGGCCGGCGCGGTATAGGTTCTGGCGGCCAGTTCCTTGTCGATCATGTAGAGACCCAGTTTGCTGTCGTCCACCATCTTCAGCGAGTCGATGATGCCCTGTGCGGTTTCTTCCTCTTCGACCTGCTCGTTCACGAACCAGACGAGTTTGTTGGCCGTGGCGAAGTCTTTGTCCTCTTCGGCGATGTGGCAGAGATCGTTGATGAGGGCCGTCACTTTCCGTTCGTGGGCGAGCGTGGCTTCGAATGCGGCCAGCGGGGAGTCCCACGACGCGGGCACTTCGGCGATGGGGGCCAGTTCGACGCGTCCTCCGCGCGAGAGCAGGTAGTTCATAAAAATACGGGCGTGGGCCTGTTCTTCCTGAAACTGGATGGAGAACCAGTTCGAGATACCTTTCATGCCTTTGGCCGCGAAATCGGCCGACATGGACAGATAGAGATAAGCGGACCAGAATTCCGCGTTGATCTGGGCGTTGATCGCCTTCTGCATTTTTTCACTCAGCATAGTTCGATACGTTTATTAGGTTTTACGAATTTTCCTTTCTCGTGCCGCCGGGTGTCCGGCCGCTGCCTCTGTCGCTTTTGCAGCGTGCAGAGATCGCTGTTGCAAATATACGACACCGGACGGTCCGGTGTTCCATGTCCGATGAAAAAATGTTCCGGTTCAGGGCTTTTTCTTCCGTTTCCCCTCATAGACCTGCCGGTTGATGAACAGGAATGTCTCCGGCGGGATCAGTCCGACGATCCGGTCGAGTTCGCTTTCGCTTACCGGTCCGGAGATGATGAGTCGCTCGATGTCGATATCCGCGATCCAGTCGGGCAGCCGCACTTCGTGTTCGAAGCGGAGGGTCAGCTGGCGGATCTTTTTTCGCTTCGAGAGTTCTTCGGGGAGAGCCGATCCGATCCTCAGGTCGAGGTCTTTGCTCTGTGGAACATGGAACCGGTGGGCGTGTTCTTTCCGCTCGTCGTCTTTGCGACGTACCATCCAGCTGATCTGCGGTTTGAGCGCAAAGGTTTCCGAGTCCTGCTCTGCTCCTACGAATCCGGCCCATAATACCAGCGGCGTCGTTCGTTTCACGGATCCGTCTCCGCTTGTTTCGACATATTTTATATCGACGCGGACCATTTCATCGGGCAGACGGTCGTGCAGCGAAATGACTTTCAGATCGGTTCTGTGTCCGTATTTGTCGTAAGGGAAGAAACGGACGATCCATCCGTCCACTTGCAGCGGGTCTCCGTACTGTTTCGAGGAGTGGCATTTGAACATGTCTCGCCAGAACGGTTTGTCGGCATCGCCTTCCGAGGCCCGGACAAACTGTCGGAGTATGGGGTCGAGTTCGTCGATCCACCAGTCGAGTCCGTAGCGGCGTAGGCTGTGGGCTTTTTGTCTGATCTTTTTCCAGTCGTCGGGCGTGCCTTCGAGCGTGATGCGGGGAATGCCGCATATCAGGCGCATCGTAACGAATTCGAAATAGGGTTTGAAGGTTTCCATGACGGTAATCGCCGAGACGGCCTTCGAAACCGGTGTCGTGGTGGTGAAGTCGCTTCGGAGCGTTTCGATCAGATCGTTTCCGAGATGGCCGGCGATCTGTCGGGTGAACCCGTCGAAAACGTCTTCCCATGGCGCATGGGGGTCGTCGAGCCTTACATCGTCTGCCCGGACGACGAGTTCCGTCTTGCCTTCCGTATCGGTCATTTCTGCTCGAAGTTCTTCGGCGTGGATGTTTACATGTCGAGCGAATCCCTGGCTGATCAGCAGCCAGATCATGTCCGGAGACAATACGAAAGGTCTGTGGTCCGCATAGGCCCGGTACATGCTGTTGAAAAACGGGTTGAATCCGAAGAAAACCATGTCCCGGCTGGATTGGCTGCGGGCCATGATCGAGTGTTCGATCCGTTTGTCGGAAAGGGAATGCCTGCGGTTTCCGGCGCTGATTCGCACCAGACGGTTGAAAATTTCGTCTGTCGTCTCTTCTTCCAGTGCTTCGCTGGGCGCTTCGAGTTGCTCGATGTCGAAGGTGATGCCGCTCTGCGGTAAGGCCGTTACGGAATACAGCAGTAGAAATAAAAACAGGATCTTTTTCATTCTATTTGATAAATAGGGATTTGTTCCGTCAAGATACGATATTTTGTCCGTTTGCCAAAGGAACGGTTCGCAAAAAAGCAGGCTTTTGCTTTCTGAGATCGGGTATATCCGTTCGGATCCCCGACGGGCGTTCCTGCGGATGCTTTTTTTCTTGGGAAAATTGTCCGGGTTTCTTCCGAAATTCGCAGCGGCAGTCCGGGGGACACTCGTCGGAGGAGCGGATGTCTGCGAAGTCCCGGAATGCGGAGGCAAACGAAAGGCATGAAAAAAGCCGCCCGTATTCCACGAGCGGCTTTTCCTGTATCGTATGCCGGATGCTTACCGGATCATGTCGAAACGGGTGTAGGGAACCAGCGCGGCCGGAATGCGAATGCCTTCGGGCGTCTGGTTGTTTTCGAGCAGAGCAGCCACGATGCGCGGCAGGGCCAGCGAACTGCCGTTGAGCGTGTGGGCCAGCTGCGTTTTTTTGCGGGCGTCGCGGTAGCGCAGTTTGAGCCGGTTGGCCTGGAACGATTCGAAGTTCGATACCGAGGAGACTTCGAGCCAGCGTCCCTGTGCCGCCGAGTAGACCTCGAAATCGTAGGTGATGGCCGAAGTGAAACTCATGTCGCCGCCGCAGAGACGCAGGATGCGGTAGGGGAGTTCCAGTTTCTGCACGATGCTTTCCACGTGGGCGATCATGCCGTCCAGCGCTTCGTAGGATTTGTCGGGGTGGGCGATCTGTACGATCTCCACCTTGTCGAATTGGTGCAGGCGGTTGAGTCCGCGGACGTCCTTGCCGTAGGAGCCGGCTTCGCGGCGGAAGCAGGGCGTGTAGGCCGTCATCTTGACCGGGAAGTCCGACTCGTCGAGAATCACGTCGCGAAAAATGTTCGTCACGGGCACTTCGGCCGTGGGGATCAGATAGTAGTTGTCGAGTCCCACGTGATACATCTGACCTTCCTTGTCGGGCAGCTGTCCCGTGCCGAATCCCGAAGCCTCGTTCACCATGAGCGGGGGCATGATCTCGGTGTAGCCGGCCGCCGTGTTGCAGTCGAGGAAAAACGAGATGAGCGCTCTCTGCAGGGCCGATCCCTGTCCCTTGTAGACCGGGAATCCGGCTCCGGTGAGCTTCACGCCCAGGTCGAAGTCGATGATGTCGTATTTGCGGGCCAACTCCCAATGGGGCAGCGCGTCGTGGAGTTCCGGATTTTTGCCTCCCGTGCGGACGATCACGTTGTCGGCGGCCGTCATTCCGCGGGGAACGTCCTGGCAGGGAAAGTTCGGGAGCGTAACGATCACGGCGTTGAGTTCGGCTTCCGCCTTGCGAAGTTTTTCGTCCAGCTCGCGCGAAGCTTCCTTGAGGGAGGCCGTTTTGCCTTTGGCCGCTTCGGCTTCCTCCTTGCGTCCCTGTTTGAACAGCATGCCCACTTCTTTGGCCACGGCGTTCTGCTGAGCCAGCAGCTCGTCCAACTGTCCCTGAATCGACTTGCGTTCGTCGTCCAGTCTTTCGATCTTTTCGACCGCTTCGGCGGCGTCCACGCCTTTGACGGCGAGACGTTCGAGCGTGAACGCTTTGTTTTCCCTGATTTGCTTTAATGTCAGCATTATTTGTTAAATTTTTATCGGATGATACGACCCTCCGGAACGCAATCGGTATTGCAACGGTTTCTGTGCGACGCTTTTACGGTCCGTTTTCCGAAGAGAGAGCGCCGTCGCAGGACCGGTCCCGTTTTCGGGGCGACTCTGCAAAGATACTAATTTTTTGTACCTTTGGCACGATAGACAGTCAGATATTCCATGAATGTGAAAAAAAGCATATTATCCGTCGGCGCGGCGATCTTCGGGCTGCTGAATTCGTGCGTGGGAACGGGCGACGTGCATGCCGTCGGCCAGGGCGGATCGCAGGCGGAGGAACAGGCTCCGCTTTCGGTCGTCGCCTCCGTGTCGCCCGTCTACGGACATACGGTCCGTCAGGGCGACGTACAGAAAATCGCCTTTACGCTGAAAGACGGTGCGCGGATCGACAGCGCCGTGCTGAGTATCGGCGAGCGAAGGATCGCTGCCGTCGATACGGCGGGCTACGAATACGTCGTGGCGGACGATCATCCCGTAGGGCGGCTCATTTACCGGCTCACGGCCTACCTCGACGGACAGAGCGAGAGCCGGTCGGGCGAGTTCACCGTATTGGCCGCACAGGCTCCCGTGCTTTACGGGCACAGGGTCGTCGCCACCTATCCGCACGACCGCGGACATTATACGCAAGGCCTGCTCTGGCACGACGGCTATCTGTACGAGAGCACGGGACTTGAGGGGCATTCGGCATTGTTCAAGATCGATCCGGCGAGCGGCAGGGCGCTGAAGACCGAACGGCTGGACCGGGAGCTTTTCGGCGAGGGGCTGGCGCTGCTCGACGGGAAGTTCTATCTGCTCACGTGGCAGAACAACAGGGCGCTGGTGTACGATGCAGAGACGTTCGAGAAGACCGGCGAATTCGGTTACGCCGGCGAGGGCTGGGGACTGGCCACCGACGGCCGTTATCTGTACATGAGCGACGGTAGCGAGAAGATCCATGTGATCGATCCGGACGGGTTCAGGCGGCTGCGGACCATTGAGGTCTATACGGACCGGAGCAAAGTGCCTTACATCAACGAAATGGAATGGATCGACGGCGAGCTGTGGGCCAATGTCTACATGACCGACACGATCGTCCGGATCGATCCGCGCACGGGTGTCGTGACGGGCGTCGTCGATATGGGCGGCCTGCTTTCCGAGGCGGATGTCGATTCGACGACCGACGTGCTCAACGGGATCGCCTACGACGCCCGCGGCGGTCGGATTTTCGTGACCGGGAAAAACTGGAACAAACTCTTCGAAGTTTCGATTGTCAAAGAATAACCCCTGCGGAAGGCAGGGCCGTCCGGAGCCGGTTCGTCCGGCTGCGGACGCTACGAAATACGACCGGATGTTAAAATTTTCGATATACGATCAGATCGCCCGCCGCATTCTGGTGCTCGACGGCGGGCTGGGCACGATGGTGCAGGGATTCGCCCTGAGCGAGGAGGATTACCGGGGCGAGCGTTTCGCCGACTGGAAAATCCAGCTCAAAGGGTGCAACGACCTGCTGGTCCTCACGCGCCCCGATGTCATAGAGGGCATTCACGAGGCTTATTTCCAGGCGGGAGCCGATATCGTTTCGACCGATTCGTTCAACGCCAACTCCATTTCGCTGGCCGATTACGGACTCGAGGGACTCGTCTACGAGATCAACCGCTCGGCCGCGGCGCTGGCCCGTTCGACGGCCGACCGCTTTACGCTGCGCAATCCTTCGAAGCCGCGTTTCGTGGCCGGATCGATGGGGCCGACGAACCGGACGGCCTCCATTTCACCCGATGTGAACGATCCCGGTTTCCGGGCCGTGACGTTCGAGGACCTTCGGGCCGCCTATTACGAACAGGCCGCGGGGCTGCTCGACGGCGGCGTCGATGTGCTGCTCGTCGAAACGGTTTTCGATACGCTCAACGCCAAAGCGGCGCTGTACGCCATCGAGGAGCTGCGCGAGGAGCGCGGCATCCGCATACCGGTCATGGTTTCCGGAACCGTCACCGATGCCAGCGGACGCATGCTCTCGGGACAGACCATCGAGGCTTTCTACGCTTCGGTAGCTCATGCCGGACCGCTTTCCGTCGGACTTAACTGCGGTTATGGAGCCGAGGGAATGCGGCCTTACGTGACGCGGCTGGCCGCGGTGGCCTCGTGCGCCGTGTCGGCCCATCCCAATGCCGGTCTGCCCAACGGATTCGGAGGGTACGACGAGACGCCGGAGATGATGGCCGAGACGATCCGTTCCTATCTGGAAGACGGGCTGCTCAATATCGTGGGCGGTTGCTGCGGCACGACGCCGGCCCATATCGCCGCGATCGCCGACGTGGCCCGCCGGTACGGTCCCCGGGACGTGCCCGAACCGTCCCATACGACGACACTCAGCGGACTCGAGGCGCTGCGGATCGCTCCCGAAGCCAATTTCGTGAATGTCGGCGAGCGGACCAACGTGGCCGGATCGGCCAAATTCGCCCGCATGATCCGCGAAAAGCAGTACGAGAATGCGCTGTCGGTCGCCCGTCAGCAGGTCGAGGGCGGTGCGCAGATCATCGACGTCTGCATGGACGACGGGTTGATCGACGGAGCCGAGGCCATGCGCGACTTCCTGAATCTGGCGATGGCCGAACCCGACATCGCCCGTGTACCCGTGATGATCGACTCTTCGAAATGGGAGGTCATCGAGACGGGGCTTCGTTGCGTACAGGGCAAGTCGGTCGTCAATTCCATTTCGCTCAAGGAGGGAGAGGCCGAATTCCTGAGACGGGCGCGTTCGATCCGTCGCTACGGGGCCGCGGCCGTCGTCATGCTGTTCGACGAACGGGGACAGGCCGACACCTACGAGCGCAAGACGGAAGTGGCCGGCCGGGCCTACCGCATACTTACCGAGGCGGGATTTCCGCCCGAGGACATCATATTCGACCCGAACGTGCTGGCCGTAGCTACCGGCATGGAGCAGCACGACCGCTATGGACTCGACTTCATCCGGGCCTGCCGGTGGATCAAGGAGAACTGCCCGCATGCCAAGATCAGCGGAGGGATCAGCAACCTGTCGTTCTCGTTCCGGGGCAATAACCGGGTCCGCGAGGCGATGCACTCCGTTTTTCTGTACCACGCCATCGCCGAAGGACTCGACATGGGGATCGTCAATCCGTCCATGTTGCAGGTATACAGCGAGATCGATCCCGATCTGCTGGAACGCTGCGAGGATGTGATCCTCGCCCGCCGCGGGGATGCCACCGAGCGGCTGATCGCTTTTGCCGAACGGATCAAGGACCAAAATACCGCGGCAGGGGACGCCCCCGAACGGCTTCTGTGGAGAGAGGCGCCGGTAGGCGAACGGCTGGCGCACGCTATTCTCAAGGGAATCACCGATTTCATCGAGTCCGATACCGAGGAGGCTTACCGGGAGCTGGGCAATCCGCTCCGGGTGATCGAAGGTCCGCTCATGGACGGCATGAACCGCGTGGGCAAACTTTTCGGCAGCGGCAAGATGTTTCTGCCGCAGGTGGTCAAGAGCGCCCGCGTCATGAAACGGGCCGTGGCCGTGCTGACGCCCTATATCGAAAACGGACGCCGCGAGGGCGAGGCCGCCCGGATCGGCAACCGCATGGTGCTGGCGACGGTCAAGGGCGACGTGCACGACATCGGCAAGAACATCGTCTCGGTCGTGCTGGCCTGCAACGGCTACCGGATCGAGGATTTGGGCGTGATGGTCGAGAGCGAGCGGATCGTCGAGGCGGCCGTGCGGCAGAATGCCGACGTGATCGGTCTGAGCGGTCTGATTACGCCTTCGCTCGAGGAGATGGCCAAGGTCATCGTCGCGGTCGAAAGGATGGGGCTGCGCATCCCGATCCTGATCGGCGGTGCCACGACCTCGGACATGCACACGGCCGTCAAGCTGGCTCCGCTGTACAGCGGTCCGGTGATTCATGTGCGCGACGCGTCGGACGACGTGCGGATTCTCGGCGAGCTCAACTCTCCGCGTCGCGAAGAGTATCTGGAATCGGTTCGCCTCCGGCAGCGGGCGCTGAGGGAGGAATTCGAGAATAAAAAGAACGGCGGCGATGCGCTCCGTCCGTTGGACGAGGCCCGCAGACATCGGGCGACGCCCGATGCCGGGAGCCGGGTGCTGCCGCGCAAGACGGGACGGTTCCTGTTCTGCAACTATCCGTTGGAGGAGATCGTTCCGTTCATCAACTGGGGGTATTTCTTCGCTGCGTGGGGACTCGCCGGCCGCTATCCCGATCTGCTGGAGCATCCCGAGAAGGGCGACGAGGCCCGCCGGGTGCTGCATGACGCGCAGGAACTGCTGCACCGGATCGTGTCCCGCAGGCTTTTGCAGGCCAGCGGCGTGGTCGGTATCTATCCGGCCGCGGCCGACGGCGACGATATCGTGCTGTACGGCGACGACACGTTCTCCGACGAGCGTATGCGCCTGCCCATGCTTCGCAATCAGCAGAGCGGTACGGAGGTCAATCTTTCGCTGGCCGATTTTCTGGCTCCCGCCGGCAGCGGAGCGAAGGACTATCTCGGCGCATTCGCCGTGACGGCCGGTATCGGACTGGATGCCCTAGTCGGAGAGTTCCGGGCCGCGCACGACGACTACCGGGCGATCATGGCCAAACTGCTCGCCGACCGGTTGGCCGAGGCTTTTGCCGAACGGCTTCACCTGTACGCCAGAACCGAACTGTGGGGGTACGAGCGTCCCGGCGAGAAGACGGCCGAGGATATGTTCGCCGGCCGCTACCGGGGTATCCGGCCGGCCATCGGCTATCCTTCGGCGCCCGATCATTCGCTCAAGGCGGAGCTGTTCGAACTGATGGATGTCGGGCGGACCGTCGGACTGTCGCTGACCGAATCCTACATGATGATGCCGGGCGAGTCGGCCTGCGGATTGATTTTCGCCCATCCCGATGCCCGCAACTTCTCGGTCGGCCGCATCGGCGCCGACCAGCTGGCGGACTATGCCCGCCGCAGAGGCATGGATGCCGAGCGGATCGCCGCCCTGATCCCGCAACACCTCGAACCGTAACGAAACGAACATACGACAAGATATGCACATCACCGACATCGTCCGTGAGGCGACGGACAAGAAAACGCCTCGTCTGGCCGTGGAGCTGCTTCCTCCGCTCAAAGGGGAGGGCACGCAGCGGATTTTCGACGCGCTCGACCCGCTGAAGGAATTCTCGCCTGCCTACATCAACGTCACCTATCACCGCGAGGACGTGAAATACACCGAACGCGAAAACGGTCTGCTCGAACGCCACACGGTGCGTCGCCGACCGGGGACCGTGGGCATTTCGGCCGCCATTATGAAGCGCTACGGATGGGAGGTGGTGCCGCACATGATCTGCGGAGGACAGTCGCGCTACGACATCGAGGATGCGCTCATCGACCTCGATTTTCTGGGCGTGCACAACGTGCTGGCCATTCGGGGCGACAACCTGCGGGGCGAGCATGCTTTCCGCGTCCATCCCGACGGGCATGCCCATGCCGTGGACCTCGTCCGTCAGATCGACCGCATGAACCGGGGTATTTTCATCGACGGGGAGGTGGACGAGTGCCATCACTCGCATTTCTGCATCGGCGTGGCCGGTTATCCCGAGAAACATTCCGAGGCGCCCAACCGGGAAGAGGATCTCCGCCGGCTGAAAGAGAAGGTCGATGCCGGAGCCGACTATATCCTGACGCAGATGAGCTTCGACAATGCGAAGATATTGGCCTTCATCGACGACTGTCGCGCCGCGGGCATCACGATCCCGATCATCCCGGGTCTCAAACCCTTTGCCACGAAGTCGCAGCTGACGATGCTGCCGCAGGTCTTCCATGTCGATCTGCCCGGCGACCTCGTCCGCGAGGTGGAACGTTGCGAGACGAACGCTCAGGTGCGCGAGGTGGGAATCGAGTGGGCCATAGCCCAGGGACGCGAACTGATCGCTGCCGGAGTTCCGGTGCTGCATTTCTACACGATGAGCAAGACGGACAGCATCGTGAAAATCGCCCGGGCGTTGTTCTGAGATCGCCGCCGTATCCGTCCCTGCGTGGCCTTCGTCCTTGCGAGGCTCTTTCCGGCGGTATCCGAAGGAGCGGGGGAAGAGCCGGATCGGCAATGCGGTCTGCGACTGCGGATGCCGGCGCTCGGATCGGAGAAATACAGCCGAAATACCGGCATATATCGAAGTATACAATAAACTTTAGGACAGATCGGGCCTGCGGCCCGCGATAAACCGACGAGCTATGTACGACAGCATCAAGAAAACAGCCCGCGAGTTCTCGGACGAAGTGCTCCGGTTCCGCCGGGCGCTGCATGCCCATCCCGAACTGTCGTTCGAGGAGCACGAGACCTCCCGGCGCATCGCCGAGAAACTGACCGAGGCCGGCATCCCGTTCCGCCCCGTCGCCGGTACGGGGCTGCTGGCCCGCATCGAGGGTACGGGCGATCCGAAACGATGCGTCGTGCTGCGGGCCGATATGGACGCCCTGCCCATCGAGGAGCGGACCGGACTCGAGTTCGCCTCGCGCCGTCCGGGGGTCATGCACGCCTGCGGCCACGACATCCACACAGCCTGTCTGCTGGGCGCTCTGCTCGTGCTGAACCGGCACAGGGATTCGTTCGAAGGGACCGTCTTCGGACTGTTCCAGCCCGGAGAGGAGCTTTGTCCCGGCGGTGCGTCGCTGGTGCTGGCCGAGGACCCTTTCCGGGATTACGACGTGCGGGCTTTCATCGGCGAACATGTCGCTGCGGAGATTCCGGCCGGCCGGCTGGGGTTCCGGGCCGGACAGTACATGGCGTCGAGCGACGAGGTCCGGATCGCCGTGCGCGGCACCGGAGGACACGGCGCTCTACCCCATACGCTGACCGATCCGGTCGTAGCTTCGGCCGCCGTCGTCCTGGCCCTGCAACAGATCGTCTCCCGCAATGCGGATACCACGATTCCCACCGTGCTCTCGTTCGGTAAGGTGATCGCCGACGGTGCGACCAATGTCATCCCCTCCGAAGTCCGCATGGAAGGCACGTTGAGGACGATGAACGAGGCGTGGCGTGCACGGGCCAAGGAACGTATCCGCACGGTCGCCGAGGCTACGGCCGCGGCCTACGATACCCGGGCCGAGGTCGATATCGTTCCGGGAGGCTACCCCTGCGTGGTGAACGATCCCGTTCTGACGGAGCGTGCCCGGAAGACGGCAGCCGAACTGTGGGGAGAGGAAAACATCGAAGAACTGGCCCTGCGGATGACGGCCGAGGATTTCGGCTATTACACCGAGCGTTATCCGAGTCTCTTCTTCCGGCTCGGAGCCGCGCGGCCGGGAGGGGGTTCCGGCGGCCTGCATACCTCCGCGTTCGATCCCGACGAACGGGCGTTGGTGTACGGGGTGGTGACGATGGCCGCGCTGGCGCTCTCGTTCGCTTGCAACCGATAAATTTCCCGCGGTTGCTTGACTCGCTCGGATAATAATTTTATATTTGCGTCCGTAATTTTACTACATAACTTTAAAACAAAACGAAAATGGCTTACAAAATCAGTGAAGATACCTGTACCGCTTGCGGAACCTGTATCGACGAATGTCCTGTAGAAGCGATCTCTCCGGGCGATGTTTATGTAATCGACGCCAGCATGTGTACGGAATGCGGTACGTGCGCCGACGTGTGCCCGACCGAGTCCATTCACCTCGCAGAATAAGTACAGCCTCTTATCGAGGATAAAACCGTTTCCCGGCGACGGGGAACGGTTTTGTCGTTCGGTACCGGGCGATGTCTCCGCCTCCGCCCCTGCGTTCTGCTCCGGCGGAAGACGGAAGCGGGTGTTCGTTCGGAAAAATCCGGAGGGCCCGGTGCCGGAAATCCTGTCGTATGACGGCAGAAAGTACCCGGTCGGACAGCGCATATCCGAAGCTGTTCCGGCCTCTTCGGTCGCATACGTTCTGTGCCGGCGGTCTTGAATACCGGCCTGTTCCGAAGAATTTTCCCCGGTTCCGCGAAGCTGCGGTCCGATGCACGGCCGGTATCAGAGGGACTGTCGGGACCGAAAGATTTTGTTCCTGAAACGAAAATGAAAATATCCGGTTGCCGCGTCCGGTCGTTCCGCGGTGATATGCTCGGCGGTACCGGCCTTTGTGCGGCTTCCGTGCTGCGCCTTCGGCTCCCCGCCGGTCGGGGACGGGAAAGTCCGATTCGGGAACATGACTCTGAGCTGCGATTCGCAGCGGTCGAGTTTGAAGAATGTTCGACGCATTGAAGTATATCCGTTCCGATTGTCCTTGTCTTTAATTCCGTATCCTTTGCCGATGAACTACGATTCCATTTATACGAAAGCTCTCCGCCTCGAACCGCTGAGTCGCGGCGAGGCCGAAACGCTCTACGAGAAAGCCCCGCTCGGCGAACTTTGCGCACTGGCGTGGGAACTGCGTCAGAAACATGTGCCCGGGCGTACGGTCACGTGGCAGATCGACCGCAACGTCAATATCACCAATGTTTGCATTTCGGGGTGTAAGTTCTGCAATTTCCATTGCAAGCTCCACCAGACGGACCGTGCGTATATCACGACGATCGAGCAGTATACCCGGAAAATCGAGGAGACGCTGGCCCTGGGCGGCGACCAGCTGCTGTTGCAGGGCGGACTTCATCCGCGGCTCGACATCACGTTTTACGAAAACCTGTTCCGGGAGCTGAAGAGGCGTTATCCCTCGCTGCGTCTGCATGCGCTGGGAGCGCCCGAAGTGGCCCATATCGCCCGGATCAGTTCGCTGGACGACGAGACCGTGCTCCGCAGGCTGATGGATGCGGGACTCGATTCGCTGCCGGGTGCCGGAGCCGAGATTCTCGACAACGGGGTGCGCAGGAGAATATCGCCGGGCAAACCCGACGCCGACCGCTGGATCGAGGTGATGCACACGGCCCACCGGCTCGGACTGCCCACCTCGGCCACGATGATGTATGGTCATGTGGAGACGCCTCGTCAGCGGGTCGATCATCTGCTCCGGATCCGCGATTTGCAGGCGCGTTGTCCCGAGGGCAATCCCGGCTTTCTGGCTTTCATTCCGTGGATTTTCCGCAGTACGGGCACGGAACTCGAACGCGAGGGCGTCGTTTCCGACTTCTCTCCGCTCGAATATCTGCGCATCATCGCCTTGAGCCGGATCGTGCTGTACAACATCCCCAACATTCAGGCCTCGTGGCTTACGGTGGGTAAGGCGACGGCGCAGATGGCGCTGCACGGCGGAGCCAACGACATGGGTTCGATTATGATCGAGGAAAATGTCGTGTCTTCGGCCGGAGCGTCGAACGCATTCGATGCCGAAGGCATACAGCAGGCTATCCGCGAGGCGGGATTCGAACCCCGCCTGCGCGACCAGCTCTATCGGTTCCGGGATCGTTGCTGAACAGGGAACCGGCTGTACCGTCGCCCTTTCAGCTCGTCATGCCGAAAGGGCTGACTTATCGTTCTTTTCGTCGTTCTGTTTTCTGTCGCACAGTCTTTGTGCCGGGTTTCGTACAAGTCTTTAAAAATAAAAAACAGCGAAGCTATGAAACAGGAAACAGCGGAGGTGCTGAACTTGGATGTTCAGAAACTGATCGAAATGCTCAACGGAGCTTTGTGCGAGGAATGGCTCGCCTATTATCAATATTGGATCGGCGCCCGGGTGATCGAGGGACCGATGCGGAGCGAAATCGAAGCGGAACTGCTCGAACATGCCGACGAGGAACTGTCGCACGCCGTCAAGCTGGTCACGCGCATCGTGCAGCTCGGAGGCACGCCGGTGCTGAGTCCCGACCAGTGGAACCAGATGGCGCGGTGCCGCTACGAAGCGCCGACCGACCCTTATGTCGAAACGATTCTCGAACAGAACCTGCGGTCCGAGCGCTGTGCCATCAAGCGCTACCGGGACATCGCCGACTATACCGACGGCATCGACTATACGACCGCCAAGATCGCCGTCGAGATTCTGGAAGACGAGCTGGATCACGAGCAGGATATTCTTTCATATCAGCAGGATATTTCCACGCTCAAAAAGACGCTCGACAAGATGATGAAATAATTTTTCGGAAAGTCGCATATTCCGTTCTACCGGCGTTTTTGGAAACGTTTTTCGACTTTCCCGTTGTGGTTTGCGGCGCCGGCCGCGCATCCGGAATGCCCCGGTTCTCGTTTTGGCGGGAGCCGGGGCTTGTTGTTCGAAGGCATGGCGGCAGAAACGGAGGTCGGTAATAGCCGCTTTTT
>UROX01000036.1 GCA_900549685.1 uncultured Alistipes sp. | reverse complement strand
CTTCGGTTTGTGTTCCACGTGGAACACGGGGTTGGTTGTTGTCTTTTTTTTGTTATGGTTCCACGTGGAACCTTTTGTTTTATCGTCCAAAATATACCAGCAGCACGTTGATGTCGGAAGGACTGACTCCAGGTATCCGGGACGCCTGTCCTATCGTCGCCGGTCGTATTTTCGAGAGTTTTTGTCTCGATTCGATAGAAAGCGATGTCAGTTGATTGTAGTTGAAATCGGGACGGATCGCGATATTTTCCAATCGAGTCATTTTGTCGGCTATGTGCCGTTCTCTTTCGATGTATCCGTGATATTTGATCTGGATTTCCGCTTCTTCGATCACTTCTTCGTCGAATTCGTTTCTGAGTACGAAATTCCGCAGCGAAGGTACATGTTCGATCAATCCGCGGAATGTTATTTTGTTTCTCAAAATAACATCGTAGAGCTTCCGACTCTGTGTCAGCGGTGTCGAATCGACCGATTTTAAATAGTTATCAATTTCGGACGGAGCGACACTCTGTGCACGGACGAAAGAAATAAGCGATTCTACGGACGATTTTTTTTTGACCGTTTTTCGGTATTTTTCTTCGCTGGCCAGTCCTATTTTGTATGAAATCGGAGTCAGTCGCATATCGGCGTTGTCCTGTCTCAGCAGAATCCTGTATTCGGCCCGGCTGGTGAACATGCGGTACGGTTCGTCCACTCCTTTCGTCACGAGGTCGTCGATCAGTACGCCGATATACGATTCGTCGCGACGGAGGACGAGCGGTTCTTCGCCGCGCAGTTTCAGTACGGCATTGATACCGGCCATCAGTCCTTGTGCCCCCGCTTCTTCATATCCGGTCGTTCCGTTGATCTGGCCGGCGAAATAGAGCCTGTCGATCAGCTTGGTCTCGAGCGAATGATACAGCTGCGTAGGAGGAAAATAATCGTATTCGATGGCGTATCCCGGTCGGAAAATCTGTATGTTTTCGAAACCTTCTATCTTTTGTAGGGCGGCTACCTGTACGTCCCACGGCAGCGAGGACGAAAATCCGTTCAGATAGTATTCGTTCGTATCGGCCCCTTCAGGTTCCAGAAACAGCTGATGTGACTGCTTGTCGGCGAAAGTGCGGAGTTTGTCCTCGATGCTCGGACAGTAACGCGGGCCTATCCCCTTGATCGTTCCGTTGAACAACGGCGAATCGGCGAAACCTTCCCTGAGCGTGTCGTGAACCTCTTCCGACGTATAGACGAGGTAACAGGGGAGTTGTTTTTTTATAGGCTCTGTATCAGGTGAATAGGAAAATTTACCGGGCTTTTCGTCGCCTTTTTGTTCTTCCATACGACTGAAATCGATGCTCCGTGCGTCGATCCGGGCCGGGGTTCCGGTCTTCATGCGGCCGACCTCGAAACCCAATTCGGCCAGTTGGGCGCTCAGTCCGTGCGATGCGGCATCGCCGGCCCTGCCCCCTTCGGCGTGGTTCCGGCCGATATGCATCAGACCTTCCAGAAAGGTGCCTGCGGTCAGAATGACGGCTTTTGTGGCGAATTCCACTCCCATGCGGGTAATGACTCCACGTACGGTGCGATCTTTGATTCTAAGACCTGTTACGGCGTCTTGCCACAGGTACAGATTGGGAGTGTTCTCCAGCATTTCCCGCCATAGTTTCGAGAATAGCGCCTTGTCGCACTGGGCACGGGGACTCCACATGGCGGGACCTTTCGAGCGGTTGAGCATGCGGAATTGAATCGTTGAACGGTCGGTGACGATGCCCATATAACCTCCGAGTGCATCTATTTCTCTGACTATCTGACCTTTGGCTACTCCGCCTACGGCCGGGTTGCAGGACATCTGCGCGAATTTGGTCATGTCCATCGTGATGAGCAGCGTCCGGCATCCCATGTTGGCTGCCGCCGCCGCCGCCTCGCAGCCGGCATGGCCTCCTCCCACAACGATAATATCGTATTCGAATTTCATATTTCTTCATCGGTAAGGGAAAGTGTCCGGCCGATAAGAATCGTTTCCGTCGGACAGAATTTCCCTTTCGCTTGGTTTTCGTTTCGTTTTTCCGGATCAGCGGTCCTGCCGGTCGAAAAGTTCGAGGTATTTGTTTTCCAGCGCCCGCATCTTCGTCTCTTCTTCGGGCGATTTGTCGCCGTATCCGCACAGATGCAGGATGCCGTGTATGATGACTCTCCGAAGCTCGTTTTCGAAGGTCACGCCGTATTTTCCGGCGTTTTCCCGAACGGTATCGATGCTTATCATCAGGTCGCCCGTTATCTTACCCGTTTCGGGATCGCCGTAGTCGAACGTGATGATGTCCGTAAAATAATCGTGTTGCAGATACCGGCGATTGACTTCGAGCAGATAAGCGTCCGAACAGAAGACGACCGATATTTCGCCCGTCTTCCGCCCTTCTTCCCGGGCCGTTTCTCCGATCCATGCCGACGTTCTGCCTTTTCCTTTGTAGACGAACGTACAATCTTGTGTGTAATAACGTACCGGCATAATGATTTCTTGGGTATTTTGGGTTTTCTTATCTTCTGATCCATTGGGCCGGATCGAGGCTCGACGGAGCCTGATTCGGCGTTTCTTTCCATATCTCGAAATGCAGATAGGAGTCGTCGTCGCTTCCGGAAGGAATGCGTCCGATGGTCTGACCGAGCGCCACACGGTCTCCCGTCTTGACGTTCACGCTCGCCAGATTGCCGTATACGGTCATGTAACTGCCGTGACGGATGATGATGCCGGAGCCCATGCCCGGGATGAGAAATACCTGCGCCTCGCCTTCGAATACCGCGCGTACTTCGGCTCCCGGATCGGCGGCGATATTGACGCCGTTGTTGCGGATGGAAAGTCCCTTGATCGTGGCATGCGCATGGACGCCGTAAGTATCCACGATGACGCCCCGCACCGGGTACGGCAGTTTGCCTTTGTTCTGCCCGAACTGCCCGGATAGTTTGGCTATGTATTCTTTCTGTTCGCTGGTCCGCGTTTTCGACAGGGCGTTTTCTTTCCGCGAGGCTTCGGCGATGATGCGTTGGATCTGTTGCTGGAGACGGTCGATTTTGCTTTTTTTCGTCTTGATGTCCGAAGCCAGCCGTCCCGCTTCGCTGCGGAGCTTGTCCGAAGACGACTTGTATTGGGTCTCGTCCTTGCTGAGCGATGCCAGCTCGGCATTACGGCTCCGGTGGACGTCGTCCAGTTCGTTTTTCTTGTCCTGCAGGGCGGATAGTTCCCGGTTCAGCGACGCGGCCACCGAGTCGATTTCGACCGCTTTGCGTTCGCGCATGCGGTTATATCGTTTCATGTAGGCGATGCGGCGGGTCGCGTCGTCGAAGTCTTTCGAGGCAAACAGAAAGACCATGAAATTATTCAGCTTGTAGTTCTTATAGGCGTTGTAGACCATCTCCCCGTATTCTTTTCTCAGGTCCGACAGCTCCTGTTCCAGCGAGGCGATTGTACGGTCTTTCTGGGCGATGTCGTTGCCGATGAGTCGGGTCTGCTGCTCGAGGTTGGATATGATGTTGCGGCGGTTGCGGATTTTGGTCCGGATCAGGTTCAGTTGTTTTTCGGTCGTTTTCTGATCCTGCCGGGTTTTCGAGAGCAGATTGTTCGTGATGCTGATTTCCTTTTCCGCCTGTTCGATCTCCTTGCGCAACGACTCCAGCGTCTGGGCCATCGAGCCCGAAGCCAGAACGATAAGCAGAAAGCAGGTCAGCAGCAGTCGGTTGAGCTTCATTCTATTCGAGTTGTTTGAGCCGTTTTTCGACCTCTTGGGTATCATAGCCGTTTTCGAGCGCTTTTTTCCAATAGAAAGACGCCATGAAACGGTCGTTCAGCGCATAGAGAATGTCGCCGTAATGGATCATCAGTTCCGGGTTGTCGTTCCGGTCCAGCGACACGGCCTGCCGCATGGGTACCCTCGCCTCTTCGTAACGCCCCATACAGTACAGTACCCACGCGTAGGTATCCAGATAAGTGGGATTGTTCGGCGAGAGGCGGACGGCTTTCCGGGCCAGTTCGAGCGCATGATCGAGCCGTTCGTTCCTCAGACTCAGAAAATAGCTGTAATTGTTGCAGATCATATCGTTCGTCGAGTCGGCGGCCAGTCCTTTGTCGTAGTACCTGAAACAGGCTTTGTCGTTGCCCGAAGCGTGGGCGTTGTCGCCCAGCAGACCGTACACGATGCTGCGCAGCGAATCGCTGCCGGCATATTTGAGCGCCGTTTTGTAGTCGGCTTCGGCCGCTTTCGGGTCTTTCCGGTAGTGGAGCGCGATGTTGCCTTTCTGTATATAGAGATCCGCGTCGGTCGGAAAGTATTCGAGCGCTTCGATCGTATACCGGGCCACCGAGTCGGGCCTTTTCAGATAGGCTTCCATGTCGATGATTTCGGCGAAGATCTGTTTGCGCCGGGCCGAATCGTTCCGGTGCGACTTGTAGAGTTTCAGTGCCTCTTCCACCCTTCCGCCTGCGATGAGGTGTCTCGCGTAGAGTTCCGTGGCCCGGAAATCTTCGGGATGGGTCACTGCCAGCGCCGAGGCCAGATTGCCGAGTTGGAAGTAGTAGTCGCGGTAAAAATTGGGCGTCTTGATCAGGTTTTCGAAGAAGTTCAGCTTGATGTCCAGCGGGAAGACGTTCGAGCGGAACAACAGCCCCGCCGTTTCCAGAAAGCGGACGTTATCTTTTTTGTTTTTGTAGAAATCGTTCAGCGAAGCGATTGTCTGCAAATTGTCCGGATCGATCGCCAGCGCCTTGTCGTAAGCGTCCTGTGCCAGCGAGTCCTTGCCCAGTACGGCGTACAGTTCGGCCAGCGCAACCAGATTGGCATCGTCGTACGGGTAATTTTCGACCAGTTCGACGGCTTCGTCCAGCGCCAGATCGTATCGGTGCATGTTGAGCAGCAGCTGCCGCCGTTGGGCCGAGAGCATTTCCGTCTTGCCGATGCGGTTTTCGGACGAGTCGAGCACGGCGAGCGCTTTTTCGGGCTGTTTCTGCTGTTCGTACAGGGCGGCCAGCAACCGGTAGTTGTCGGGATTGTCCGGCGACATGCGCAACAGCGATTCGTAGAGCTTCAGCGCCGAGTCGTATCGTTCCGTAGCGAGGAGCAGCTGACCCAGTTGTGCGCGATACCATGCGTTGGACGTATCCGAGGCATTGGCCCGCAGGCTGTACGAGAGCGCCTTTTCGGGTTCGTCCATCGTCAGTTCGGCCAGTTCGAACAGCGAAGGGGCATGGGTCGAGTCGATTTCCAGTACTTTCTCGAACGCCCGGACGGCCCGTGCGGGATCGTCGCCCGTGATGGTGCGCAGAATGCCTTCCGTGTAGTAGTAGGAAGCGGTCGTTTCGGACGGATGCACGATCTCCGTCGCGGCCTCTTTCTTTGTTTTCGGGCCGTTTTTTGGACGCATCATGCCGCATGTCGGCAGGATCGCCGCCATGAGACAGATCAAAAGACCGTTCCTGCCATTCATACGCTGCGGAGTTTGAGAGATTCGGCTACTGGCTAAAGTACGGAATCGAACTGACGAAGGAAGCGGACGTCGTTTTCGAAATAGAGCCTCAGGTCCTTGACGCCGTACTTCAGCATGGCGATCCGTTCAACTCCCATGCCGAAGGCGAAGCCCGAATATTTTTTCGAGTCGATGCCCGAAGCCTCCAGCACGTTGGGGTCCACCATGCCGCAGCCCATGATCTCGAGCCAGCCGGTATGTTTGCAGACGTTGCATCCTTTGCCGCCGCAGAGGTTGCACGACACGTCCACTTCGGCCGAAGGCTCGGTGAACGGGAAGTAGGACGGTCTCATGCGGATGCGGGCCTTTTCGCCGAACATTTCCTTGGCGAAATAGAGGATGCTTTGCTTCAGGTCGGCGAACGACACGTTCTCGTCGATGTAGAGTCCTTCGACCTGATGGAAAATGCAGTGGGCGCGGTACGAGATGGCTTCGTTGCGGAATACGCGTCCCGGACAGATCACGCGGATGGGCGGTTTCTGCCGTTCCATCGTCCGAACCTGGATCGAACTGGTGTGCGTGCGCAGCAGAATATCGGGATTTTTGCTGATGAAGAACGTGTCCTGCATGTCGCGGGCCGGATGTTCCGGCGGGAAGTTCAGGGCCGAGAACACATGCCAGTCGTCCTCGATTTCGGGTCCCTCGGCCACCGTGTAGCCCATCCGGGCGAAGATTTCCACGATACGGTTCTTTACCGTCGAAATCGGGTGGCGGCTGCCTATGGGGTCGTTCGTGCCGGGACGGGTCATGTCGATCGCGGCGTCCGAGCTGCTTTCGGCATCGGCCATTTCGGCTTTGAGCGTGTTGATCTTGTCGGCGATGAGGTTTTTGAGTGCATTGATTTTCTGTCCGAACTCTTTTTTCAGTTCGGGAGAAACCTTTTTGAACTCTTCGAAAATGTCGTTCATTTCGCCTTTTCGTCCGAGCATCCGTACCCGGAACTCTTCGATTTCGGCGGCGGCCTGCGGGCGGAACTCTTCGACCCTTTTGAGCAGGTTGTTTATTTTGTCGATCATCGTTGGTGGTTTATATTTTTATCTTTACATTTACCCGTCGGTCTAACAGACAAAGTTAAGAATTATTTGCGAATGGTACGCATAAAAAACATAATTGCCCTTTTCGCGTTGTTCTGCACCGCGACACTTCCGGCCCAGAAAGTGGGACTGGTGATGAGCGGCGGCGGCGCCAAGGGATTGTACCATATAGGCGTAATGAAGGCTTTGGAGGAGAACGGCATCCCGATCGACTACGTGTCGGGCACGTCCATGGGATCGATCATCGCGGGTCTGTACGCCATTGGCTATTCGCCTGACGAGATGGCCGAGATCTTCAAGTCCGACCGCGTGTACTATTGGATGAGCGGCAAGATCGAACCGGGCTATCTGTATTATTTCCGTCGCAAGCAGCCCAATGCGGCGATGGTTTCGCTGAGGCTCGATCTGAAGAATTCGCGCAAGAAAGTGGCCTATCTGCCGACTAACCTGATTCCCTCCCACCAGATCGACATGGCTTTCGTCGATTTCTTTTCGGCGGCCAACGCACACTGCGGAGGCGATTTCGACCGGCTTTTCGTGCCGTTCCGCTGCATAGCCACCGACGCCGCCCAGCAGCGGGAGGTGGTCTACCGCAACGGCGATCTGGGCAAGGCCATCCGGGCGTCGATGACCATCCCGCTCGTATTCAAACCGCTCAAACAGGATTCGACGCTGCTCTACGACGGAGGCATGTACAACAACTTCCCGTGGCAGGTTCTTCGCGAGGACTTCGCTCCGGACGTGCTCATCGGCAGCAAGTGTACGGCAGGAAACAGCAAACCCGAGGAGGACAATGTCGTGGAACAGATCCTCGCCCTCACGATGATGCACACCGATTACGAACTGCCCTCGGAGGACGACATCCTCATCGAGCACGCTTTCGAGGACGTATCGACGCTGGACTTTTCGAAGGTGGACTACATCATCGACCGGGGGTACAGCGATGCCATCGACGCCATGCCCCGGATTCTGGAACGCATCGGCCGCCGCGAATCGCCCGACTCGCTCGCTCTCCGGCGTAAAGCCTACCGCGATGCGCTGCCCAATCTGTTTTTCGACCGGTACGACATTACCGGACTCAACGACAACCAGAAACTCTACGTGCGGCGGATGCTCGATCTGGATCGCAAGAAGAAAGAGCAGAACAGGCCTGTCAGGGTGTTCGATCTCGAGAAGTTCAAGGACGGTTATTTCAAGATTCTTTCGACGGGCGACATCGAAGGCGCCTATCCGGATGTGACTTACGACGATTCGACGCGGTTTTTCGGTCTGAGCGTCGAGATGCGCACCAAGCCGAGTTTCAAGGTGATGTTCGGCGGAAACATTTCGTCCACGTCGATGAATCAGGGCTATGTCGGTATGGAATACCATCGCATCGGCCGCAGCCTCCAGACCTACAATTTCGACGGTTATTTCAGCGCCCTCTACACATCCGTGGCGCTAAGGGGTCGGACGGACTTTTTCCTCCAATCGCCGTGGGCGGTCGATTACGGACTGAACTTCAACTATTACAACTATTTCAAAAGCAATTTCGGAGGATTGGGCAAAGGAAACGACCTGACCTATGCCAAACAGATCGACATGTATGCCACGACCGCACTGTCCATGCCCGTAAGCCGTTTTTCGGTGCTTTCGCTGCGGCTCAACGGCGGGTCGGAGACTTACCGCTATTTTCAGACGGCCGATTATGGGGACGACGACAAGATGGACCAGACGCGCTTCCCCTTTTTCGGTGCCAAGGTGGAGTTCGACCGCAACGAACTCAATTACCTGATGTATCCGACCCGGGGGATACGACAAAGTATGTCGGCGATTTTCATCGTCGGCAACGAGATGTTCACGCCCGGAAGCCGTTCCGTCGCTCTGGGCGAGAATATCGTGCGCAGCGGCGAATCGCGGCACTGGTTCGGTCTTCAGTTTATGCGGGAACATTACTACCCCGTCTGCAAATGGTTTTCGTTCGGGTACATGGTGCAGGGCGTATGGACGACCCATCCTTCGTTTTCGGACGAATATGCCACCAACATATCCTCGCCCGCCTTCACACCCACTCCGCACAGCCGGTCGGTCTATATCAAGGACTTCCGCAGTCGGACGTTCATCGGGGGCGGGCTTTTGCCCACGTTCGAATTCGGGCCGAAATTCTACCTCAAGAGCGGTGCGTACATCTTTCTTCCCGGCGACAACAACGCCGTCAAGGAAAACATCCACAAAAGGCTCCGTTACATCTTCAATTCGTCGCTGGTCTACCAGACGGCCGTGGGACCGGTCAGCCTGACGCTTTCGAAATACGACGCCACGCATAAGCAGAACTGGTTTCTGACTTTCAACTTCGGATACATGCTTTTCAACAAGAACGGGTTGTTCTACTGATGTATCCGTATCGGCCCGCAGGCGGAAGGGCGCGGTTTGCATTTTCGAGAAAAAAAACTACTTTTGCTTTTCGAATCAATTCAAATACAATGGCTACGACAGCAGATATCAAAAACGGCATGTGCATCGAGCTTAACGGGAAAACTTTTTCCGTGGTCGAATTCCTGCACGTGAAACCCGGCAAAGGCCCGGCTTTCGTCCGTACCAAACTCAAGAACCTCGAAAACGGCCGCGTGCTCGACAAAACGTTCTCGGCGGGCGAAAAGATCGAACCCGTGCGGGTGGAACGTCGTCCCTATCAGTATCTTTACGAAGACGATCTGGGATGCAACTTCATGCACACCGAAACCTTCGAACAGATCCACATCGACCGCAATCTGATCGAAAATTCCGACCTGATGCGCGAAGGACAGGTCGTCGAAGTGATGTTCCACACCGAAAAGGAAACCGTTCTTTCGGCCGAACTGCCTCCGGTGGTGGATATGGAAGTGACCTACACCGAACCCGGTGTCAAGGGCGATACCGCTTCGACCAACTCGCTCAAACCCGCTACGGTCGATACGGGCGCGACGGTCAAGGTGCCGTTGTTCATCAATACGGGCGACCGTATCCGTGTCGATACCCGTACGCGCGAGTACAACGAACGTATCAAGGATTAGCACTTGTTTTCGCCGGTTTCGTCCGGTGGATATGTCTTGGGGAACGGCATCTTCGGATGCCGTTTCTCATTTGATCCATTGCCCGAATTCCAGCGGTCGTATCGGAGGTATTCCTCGCATGTGCAAGCGCCGGAACGGAAAGGCTCCGGGCGGTGGCAGGGCTACGTCTCCCGACGAATGCCCTATACCGCAGGAGACGGGAGTTTTCGTACGTATTCGAAAGAAAATCCCGGGATCTTCGCTGTGCCCGTGGGGTTCGTTACGGCTGAAAACGCTTCTTTCCCGGACGATTCTCCGGCAGGGGGGCGTGGGATTCGGGAGAATTTGCCTACTTTTGCTATATGTCTGCTACACGGCGTCGCGAATGACGACATCCGTTTTCCCGTATCATCGGTTGTCATTCGCGGAACGAGGCGGGTGCCCGGGCGCAAAAAATATCTTCGGTGGATTTTTCGCCTTGCGTCAGACCGACTTTCGTGTACGTGCACGAAACGATTTTATGATAAAAACCAAACTCGAAATGAATATGAAAAGAAAATTTGGATGGTTCGTCATCGCCTGCTGCTCGCTGGGCTTGTCGTTGAGCGCGAAAGGCAAATGCGAGGCGAAAAACTGGTCTGCGGCGGCAGACAGCGCTTGCAAGGTATGGGTGGCCGAACGGTTTTCGGGCAGAAACGGATTGCCGTTCAGTTTCCGTTACGGCGGCCGCACGTCAGACGAGTTGCTGGGATCGTGGAAGCTGAAGGTTTCGACCCACCGGCTGGACGGATGCCGCGAGAGCGAGGTGCGCCGTTATACCGATCCTGAGAGCGGGCTTGAAGTCCGTTGCGAGATCGTCCGTTACGCCGACTATCCGGCTGTGGAATGGGTCGTTTGGCTGCGTAACGGTGGCCGTGCCGAGACGGATATTATTGAGGACATCCGCACGCTCGACGCTCCGGTCGGACTCGACGGCAGCGACAGGGTGTATATCAATTACCATATCGGCGGTTCTTCGGGAGCGCAGGGCATTCAGGGGATACAGGAGTTCCAACCCTACCGCGTGCGGCTCGCCAAACAGGATTCGATCGTTAAGGGTGCGTTCTGGGCCGGATTTCCCACGGCACTCAATCTGCCCTTTTTCAATGCCGAATGGATCACCGATTCGGGGACGCAAGGCATGATCGCCGCCGTGGGCTGGCCGGCCCGCTGGAAGGCGTCGTTCGACCGTTCGCTCGATTCGGCGCTCACGGTGCGCGTCGGACAAATCCATACGCGTCTCCGCCTGATGCCCGGCGAAGAGATCCGCACGCCGCTCGTGGCGCTGATGTTCTGGCAGGGCGACCGCGAGGAGTCTCAGAACATGTTCCGCGGCTGGATGTACGACCACAACCTGCCCCGTCCGGGCGGAAAACTTCCCGAACCGATTCTGGAAGCGGCCAGCTCGTCTTTCTTCGCCGAAATGTTCCGGGCTACGGACCGCGACCAGATGGAGTTCATCGACCGTTATCTCGAAGAGGGCGTCAAGCTGGATTACTGGTGGATGGATGCCGGATGGTATCCCCACAAAGGCGGAACGTGGCAGGATCTTATCGGCAGTTGGTGGCCCGATCCCGAACGTTATCCCAATGGGCTTCGCGCCATTAGCGATCACGGACATGCCAAGGGTGTCAATACGTTGCTCTGGTTCGAGCCCGAACGGGTAATGCGCGGCAGCTGGCTGTGGGAACATCGGCCCGAATGGCTGGCCAAGGTGACCGGCAGCGAGGTGCATCCCGGGTTTTTCAATTACGGCATCCCCGAAGCCCGGCAGTGGATGGTCGATCATGTGGACAGTCTGCTCGTGAGCGAGGATATCGATCTCTACCGTCAGGATTTCGCGGTGATGGCCGGCGATTACTGGGACGATCACGACCGCCTGCATCCCGACCGTCAGGGTATGGCCGAAATTCAGCATGTAATGGGGTACCTTGATTACATGGACCAACTGCAGAAACGTCACCCGAATATGCTTTTCGACATCTGTGCGGCGGGCGGAAAACGGCTCGAACTCGAAAACCTGCGCCGTGCCGTACCGCTCTGGCGGAGCGACTATGCGTTCGAACCGCTCGGCGTACAGGGACAGACCTACGGTATCTCGTCCTGGATACCGTTCTCCGGCGCCGGAGTGAACCGCATCACGGCCTATGATTTCCGCAGCAACATGAACCCTTCGATCGTGCTGAACCTCGATGCCCGCATCAAGGATGCCGACTATCCGCTGCTGCGCCGCCTGCTCGCCCAGTGGCGCGAGATACAAGGCGATTATCGCGGCAATTATTATCCGCTGACGCCTTACAGCCTCCAGAACGACGTATGGATCGGTTGGATGTTCTTCCGGCCCGAAACGGGTACGGGGTTCGCTCAGATGTTCAACCGTCCGGGTTCGATCTACGAATCGGGCACGTGCAGGCTCAAAGGCCTGGAGGCCGATAAACGCTACCGCGTGACCGATATGGATACCGGCGAAGCCCGCGAAGCGACCGGTCGCGAGTGGATGGAGAACGGGTTGAAGATCGTCTTCGCCGCAGCGCCCGAAGCCAAACTCTGGCGCATCGAAGAACTCGGTGCGAAAAACTGATTTCCCGTACCTCCTGCGGCCGTAGCGGCCGGAACGGAGGATAATCGTCCGGGTCTGCGAAGCATCTGAGAAAACGCAGCCGGACGACAGATCCGATGTACGATTCCATCCCTGTCCGAAGTCATTCGGGCAGGGATGTTTTTGTGCGGGTATATTTTGCGGCGTTCCGGCATTCGTGTCCGCTGCGTTTGCCTGCCGCAGGTCTTGTTTCCGCCGAGACGGGGGAGCGGGTCCGGTCCGTCCGAAAATTTTGTATCCGCCGTCATTCGAGAGAATGCTTTCTGCCTGTTTTTTGTGGCACCGGTATCGCTTGGGTTTGTCCTTCAGCATTCGTTTCTTTGTCCTGCTGGCTGCGGTCGGCAGCGGAAATCGCGGCACTACTGAGACGAGGGGGCGATGATAAGCGCACACAGGGGACGATACCGTATCGTCCCCTGTGTGCGCGAAACCGTTCCTGACGGTTACCGTTCGGCCATGAAGGCTTCGATCTCGGCGGTCGTGACCGGAGGGCGGCTGTTGCCCAGCAACCGGTTGCCGTAGGAGGTGATGAGCATGTCGTCCTCGATGCGGATACCGCCGAAGTCCGTATATTCCCGCACTTTGGCGAAATCGATGAATCCTCCGCTGAGTCCTTCCCTCTCCCACTTGTCGATCAGGGCCGGAATGAAGTAGATGCCCGGTTCGACGGTGATGACGAGTCCCTCGCGCAGCCGTTTGCCCATACGCAACGACGAAAGACCGGGGGTGGAGCTGCGCAGCGTCTCCTCGTCGTAGCCGACGTATTTTTCGCCGATGTTTTCCATGTCGTGCACGTCGAGTCCCATCTGGTGACCCAGCCCGTGCGGCATGAACAGCGCCTGTGCCCCGACGGCCACGGCTTCCTGCATGTCGCCCCGCATGAGGCCCAGCGAGCGGAGTCCTTCGGCGATAACGAGCGAAGCCTCGTTGTGCATCCGGTAGTAGAACTCGTCCGGTGCGGCCAGTTCGAACGTGCGGGTGTTGGCGGCCAGCACGATGTCGTAGATGTCTTTCTGTTTCTGGGTGAAACGGCCGCTCACGGGGATCGTCCGCGTGAAGTCGCTGCAATAGTTCATCGTCGTCTCGGCTCCGGCGTCCACGAGCATCAGTTTGCCACTGAGCAGCGTGTTGCCGTGGTAATGGTTGTGGAGCGTCTCGCCGTTCTGGCTGACGATGGAGTGGAACGACACGCCCGCGCCGTATTGCAGGGCGACGCTCTCGATGGCTCCGGCGATTTCCTGCTCCACCACGCCGGGCCGGCACATCCGCATAGCCGTCCTGTGCATTTTGGAGCCTATCTCGCAGGCTTTTTCTATTTCGGCGATTTCGTCGGCGTCCTTGATCTCGCGCAGCGCGACGACGGCTTTGGCCAGCTCGACCGACACATAGGCCGGCAGACGGTCGGACACGATGCCCAGCAGACGGCTCAACATCAGGGTCGTTTCGCCCCGGTACGGAGGCAGGAAGTGGATGCGGCGGCCTTTGGCCACGGCGGCTTCGATTCGTTTGGCGAGCTGGGAGAGCGGCCGGGTGTGTGCGATGCCTACGCTCTGCGCCTTTTCGGCAAGCGAGGGTTGGGGGCCCATCCAGATAATGTCGTCGATCGTATAGTCGTCTCCGTAGAGCATCTCCTCGCCCGAATCCACGTCGAGCAGACCCACGTAGTCGGGATGGTCGAGTCCGAAGAAGTAGAGGAACGTGCTGTCCTGCCGGAACCGGAACTGGTTGCTCGGATAGTTGGCCGGCGACTCGCTGTTGCCGGGAAGCAACACGATCCCGTCCGAAAGCCTCGCGAGCAGCGCCCGGCGGCGTGCGATGTATGTCTCTTTTTTGAACATGGCGAAATGGGTTTGAAATGAAAGCCGGAGCTACGGTCCTGCGTCGGGGACCGTCCGGCTGCGATGTTCAAAATTACGTTTTTTTTGCCTCAATCGGAACGGTTTCCCTATTTTTGTCCGAAAACCGAAGAAAATGACGACGACCGAATCGAACGACGATATCGTGCGGCAGGTGGCCGCTCTGTGCGCTCTGCCTCTCGCAGGTGTGCGTAACACCGTGCGCTTGTTGCGGGAGGGGGCTACCGTTCCGTTCCTGAGCCGGTACCGCAAGGAGGCTACCGGGGGACTGGACGAAGTGCAGATCGGTGCGATACGCGAACGGCTGGAACGCCTGGACGAACTCGGGAAACGCAAGCGGACGATCCTTTCCACGATCGAGGAGCAGGGCCGGCTGACCGACGAATTGCGCCGGCGGATCGAACAGTGTTACGACAGCGCCGGTCTGGAGGATATTTATCTGCCTTACAAGCCCAAACGGAAAACCCGGGCCTCGGTGGCCCGGGAGAAGGGACTGGAGCCGTTGGCCGCGCTGCTCATGCGGCAGGATGCCGTGCCCGTCTCGTCGCTGGTCCGGCGTTTCGCGTCGGGCGGTCCGCAGGACGAGCATCAGGCGCTCGCCGGAGCCTGCGACATCATGGCCGAATGGATCGCCGAGGACGAACGGGTACGCCGGACGGTCCGGCGGATTTACGAAAGGGAGGGTATCGTCGCCTCCCGTGCCGTGAAGGGACGCGAGGACGAGGGCGTGAAATATTCCGACTATTTCGATATGAGCGAACCGTTGAGACGGATTCCCTCCCACCGTTTTCTGGCTATGGCCCGCGGTGAGCGCGAGGGCTTTCTCCGGCTTTCGGTCGTTCCGGCCGATCCGGGAGCTTTGCTCGAACGTCTTCGTTCGATGGTCGTCCGGCGCGATTCGCCTGCCCGGCCCTATGTGGAGGCCGCCGCGGCGGATGCCTGCAAACGCCTGATCGCCCCTTCGATGGAGAACGAATCCATGACGAAGGCCCGCGAAAAAGCCGATGACGAGGCGATCCGGATCTTTGCCGACAACCTGCGCCAGCTGTTGCTTTCCGCTCCGCTCGGTCCCCGGCGCGTGCTGGCGCTCGATCCCGGTTTCAGAACCGGCTGCAAGGTCGTGTGCCTCGACGAACGGGGCGATCTGCTGCATTACGAGACGGTCTATCCCCACCCTCCCCAGCGCCAGGACCGGGAGGCCGGACAGCGTCTTTCGTCGATGGTCGCTGCGTACCGCATCGAGGCCGTGGCAGTCGGCGACGGTACGGCCGGCCGCGAGACCGAGTGGTGGGTACGGAGCCTGGGACTGGACGCCTCGGTCCGTATTTTCATGGTCAGCGAAGACGGCGCTTCGGTCTATTCGGCTTCCGAGGCCGGGCGCGAGGAGTTTCCCGATCACGATGCGACGGTGCGGGGAGCCGTTTCGATCGGCCGCCGGCTCATCGATCCGCTGTCGGAACTCGTTAAGATCGATCCGGAGTCGATCGGCGTGGGACAGTATCAGCACGACGTGGATAGAGGAAAGCTCAAAAGGAGTCTCGATGCGGTCGTCGAGAGCTGCGTGAACCGGGTGGGAGTCAATCTCAATACGGCTTCGGCCCGGCTTCTTTCCTATGTGTCGGGGCTGGGACCTGCGCTGGCCCGTGAGATCGTCGCCTATCGGAGCGCTGTCGGCGGTTTCCGTTCGCGCCGCGAACTGCTGAAGGTACCGCGCCTCGGGGCACGGACATTCGAGCAGTGTGCCGGTTTTCTGCGGATTCCGGGAGCGGAGAATCCGCTCGATGCGAGTGCCGTGCACCCCGAATCCTACGGAATCGTCGAACATATGGCCCGCGATCTGGGTGTCCGGGTGTCCGATCTGCTCGCCCGGGCCGATCTGCGGCGGAAGGTCGATCCGGCACGTTACGTATCTTCTCGGGCGGGCATGCCTACGCTGCTCGATATCATGGCCGAACTGGACAGACCCGGTCTCGATCCGAGGGGCGAGGCTGAAGTTTTCGAATTCGCCGATGTCCATTCGATAGACGATCTGCGCGAAGGGATGATTCTGCCGGGTGTCGTGACCAACATTACTGCGTTCGGGGCTTTCGTCGATATAGGGGTCAAGCAGGACGGACTGGTCCATATTTCCCGGTTGGCCGACCGTTATGTCTCGTCGCCTGCCGAGGCGGTTACGTTGCATCAGCGGGTGAGGGTACGGGTCGTAGAAATCGACCGTGCGCGCGGACGCATCGGCCTTTCGATGCGGGATGTACCCCGGTAGACAGCCATGTGTTTCGCTGTGATCGAGTTTCGGGAGAACGAATTTCCCGATCCGTCCGCTATTGTTCGCAGTTCATGTATGCGGATCGACGACTTTCGTTTTTACCCGTTCGGACGGGATCGGTAAGCAGTTCGAAATGCTTGCCCGGTCGATGTAACCGCATTCGGAGAAACAATTTGTATTTTCGAAGACAATGACAGGGTTTTTTCAGTACTTTCGTCCCTTGAGAATTAGACAAATGGATTGCTCGAAAAGTGCTGTCTCCGATTCGGATCAATTCCATGCGGTATCAGGTACATTCCTTTAAAAAAATAATTATGAAAATTAAAAAAGTACTTTGCTGGTTAAGTTGTTTTGCAGCAGTCCTGTCTCTGTCCGCATGCAACGATGAAGACGATCCTGTCCTGTTGGAGTCGATTCGTTTCGAGAATACCGAGATTTCGATCAAAGCCGGAGAATCGCAGACGCTTGTCGTGACACTTTTGCCTGAGGATGCCGAAAATAAGACCTTGACCTGGAGTTCGAGTCTGCCCGAAGTTGCATCTGTCGATGCCGCGGGTAAGGTTTCCGCTCTGAAACCGGGTCGGACAACGATTACTGCGACTGCCGAGGGCGGGTTGGTTTCCGCCTCTTGCGAGGTGACGGTTTATACCGAGGTCTCTTCTATCGAGCTGGATCCCGACTCCGCCTCGTTGGCCGTCGGCGGGACGCTGCAGATTACCGCTACTGTCCTTCCCGAGGATGCGATCGATAGAACCCTGACGTGGGAATCTACCGACACGTCGGTTGCGACAGTCGATGGCACGGGTAAGGTTTCCGCTTTGAAACCGGGTCAGACGACGGTTTCCGCTACCGCCGGGGATGGAGCGGTCTCCGCTTTTTGCGAGGTGACGGTTTATGCCGAAGTCTCTTCTATCGAGCTCGATCCTGTTTCCGCCGAATTGACCGTCGGCGAGACGTTGAAAATTACCGCTACTGTCCTTCCCGAGGATGCGATCGATAAAACCCTGACATGGGAATCTACCGACACGTCGGTTGCGACAGTCGATGCCGAAGGCAATGTCGCTGCTGTCGGTATCGGAGAGGCCGATATTAATGTCAGTCACGGAACTGTCGTTGCTACCTGCAAGATCACGGCTCAGAAAAAACTCGTGCACCCGCTCGAAGCGTTCTCGGAATTCTGCGTCGGGACTGCGCCGCAAACGTTTGCTCAATCGCAGGGAATCGACGATATAGGATTCTACAATTTCGAATCGGCACAAACCGTATGTCCCGAGGGCTGGCATCTTCCCGCTGAATCCGAACTCTATTACGTATCCGACTGTTACGATGGGGTCAATATCGAGCAGCATTGCAAATTCGACGGTAAAGTTAATTTCTCCGATATTCCCGAAAAGGTTCTCATTGACGGTGAGTTGCGGAGTTTTACGGCAGATTATTACAGCACCACGCGGAACGTTTGTTACGCATTGAAGTTCAAAGATGAAACCAACGAATATCTGTCTGCATACCGTTGGAGCGACTGCTCTAAGGATCGCCCCTATTTCGAACTGCGGGTCCGCTGGTTGAAAGGTGACAAACAGAATCTGACCGTCAAGGAAATCGCCGACGAGGATTTCTGGAATACGGCTGACGAATCGGAAATTGTCCGGTTGTTTCCTTCCGTAGGCTATCAGTTTGCCAGCGGCGCTTCTTCGGGCGTCAATTCCGTTGCCTACATTTGGACTGCTGTTCCGCAGGCTCCTGCTTCGAGCGGCTCTGCCCGAGGTTTGTTGCTGTATTTC
>UROX01000035.1 GCA_900549685.1 uncultured Alistipes sp. | reverse complement strand
GGTGCACCAGCGCGTTGAGCGCCGAAAGCTCCGCAGGATCGGAAAAGACACGGCCGGCCAGCGCCGTGACGAGCGACGGTCCGCCCACATTGACCAGTTTCTTGAAGCTGAATTCCAGCCCCAGCGAAAACAACAGAAAGATGATACCGATTTCGGCCCACAGATCCACGTTGCCCATATCGGAAACGCCCTCCATGAGGAAATTTCCGCTGCACAGGAAACCGGCCACGATATACCCCAGTACGACGGGCTGTTTGAGCCATTTGAAAATCAGCGTGGTGATTCCCGCCACGACGAGAATCAGCGCAAGATCGGAGATTACGGAATCGAGATGCGACATAATACAATCAGAATGGACGGTCCGGCACCGCGAACGGTACCCGTACCGGATAAGGACGGACATGGCGCACGCCGCAAAGCGCGAACAACAACCGCCCCAGCACGGCGACGACCGTCAGCCACAGCGAATCGGACAATATCGTAAGCGGATAATCGATTTCGGGCACGAATGCGTTCCCCGGACGGAGTCCGTCGGACGTCCGGACGAACGGATTGAAATAGAGCACCACACCGTCGTCGAACTCGGCCACGGCTCTCGCATAGGTATCCCGCTCGTCGAAACGGTAATGTCCCGTGCGGGAATCGGCCGTCCGGGCCAGTACGCGGCCCTCCTGTCCGATGAACCGGATCGAACGGGCCGGACGGTCCAGCCGGAGCGAAATCGTATCGCCCTGGAGACCGATCCGCTCCACCCGCGGCAAATCGGCGTGCGGTTTCTCCCGGAGATTGACTTCGGCCGGCACGTACACGCCGTAGGCGGTCCCTTTTCTGAGCGAGGCGAGAATATCCCCGCGATCGAGCGAAGGGGTGTTGAGCATCGTGAAACAACGCTGGAACCACGACTCCCGGTCGGTAATGCTGTGCGCGTCGTCGTTGGCGACGAGCGTCGAATAGATGCCCGCCGAAAGGGCCGCATCCCAAACGATATCGGAACGTTCGGGTCCCGTCTCGGGGTTGATCTCCATCAGATCGTACCCCCTCAGACAACCGTACAGCCGATGGTCGATCCATCGCATCTGCCCCGGATGGTTCAGCACGACCAGCTCGGCCTGCGGTCGCAGGCCGGCCAGCATGAACTGCACCTGCGAACGGGTCAGCATGACCGGACAGTCGCGCCACGAGACTTTCTGCGCCCCGATCAACAGATGGTGACAGCGGTTGAGTCCGTACCCGTGTTCGTAAATAGGAATGAACCCCGGCCGGTCGGACCCGGCGAGGTTGAGTTTCTGATGATCCGAAATACCGATGATGTCGTATCCGTTGAGACGATAGGCCTCCAGCATCTGCTCCGCGGAATAGTCGCACTTGGGCTTCTCGCTCTGATGGGCGTGGAAATTGGCCTTGCGCCACTGTTCCGGATCGACGTCCGAGTAGGGATCGTAGATCCGGTCCCCGCGAAAGGCACGACCGTGTCCGAAACGATACACGGGAATGCCCACGTAACTCACCGCGCAAAGCAACAGCACGACGACCGACACGATCAGCAGATATTTCACCACAGCTACCATTCTCCCCCTCGAAACGACTTGTTCCGTCCGACGGACAAAAGTAGCGTTTTTATCTTTCATTCGGAACGAAAAAAATACGGGAGACCGCTCTTCAGAAGAGCGGTCTCCCGTCATCGGGCATACGGTCGCAGCCGTCAGATCGCTGCCGCCACGACCCGTCCCTGCCCTACGTCGAACCGTACCGCAGCGGTCACGGGCTCGAAGGCATGAGGAATGTATTCGGAGACCTGTGCCATCGCGAAATCGCCGCTGTCGGTGGCATAGACCGTCATCAGAATACCGCCCGAAGCCGCAGTACGGGGAATCCGGGAGAGCGCCCCGGCATCGGCCGCTTCAACGGCCGCACACAGTGCTCGTCGGTCGGCCGAATCGTAAAACAGCTCGACCCGCCGTATCCGTTCGCCGGTCGGACCGAAAATCGGCGCCGAGGCATTGAGTTTCATCACTGTTCCGACCACACCGGCCAATGCCACGATCCCGCCTGCGAGGACCAGCGAGGACGAGAGATTGACATGTTCGGCGAGCGCAGGGGAGCCGAGGCTCCATACGGCCAGCGCCGCACCGGCCAACGTTACGAGCAGGGGCAACAACGGATTTTTTCTGCGGCGCACGACCTCTCCGTCCGCTCCGCGGGACAACACTTCGTCTATGGATTCGTATTTATTCATGGTTTCGTTTATTACGGTTCGTTTTTCGAAAAATCAAAAGGCAATCCGCATACGCGACACGATCCCGAGCGACGGCGAAAATCCGGTTCCCGAACGCCGGCAGGTCGAGACATCGCGATTGCCGAAATAACCGGGCCTAAACCCGTTCCCCACAGCACAGGGGAGTGCCCCGGATTTCGCGGAAATCCCGGGACGAGCGCTTCCGCATCCATCGGGATACGGAAACGGACAGAAAAACGAACCGCTAAACGATGATTTTGCGCAGAGCCAGCACATAATGTCCCGACCGGGCGAGTTCTGCCCGCATCCGGTCCGTACCGCAGCGCTGCACACAAAGACGGACAGCAGGGCATTCCGGAGGAACGGCATACGAAGGAACCGTCTGAACGACATACCAGTTACGCGTGCAAGGACGGGAAGTCGCCTCCGCCTGCGGCACGCAGGTACCGGAAACCGCAGGAGGGACGTCGCTCCGCCACGAATCCGCGACCAGACGATACCAATCGTGCAGGCCGCACTCCTCGCAGAGGCTTTCGCTGCGGACCGCGTCCGTATCCGCGCAAGCCGCACTCGAAGCATCCGGGCCTCCCGAACGCCACAACACGACCGCAAGGACAGCAGCAAAAACGATATATCCGAACAAACGTTTCATTTTCGATTCCGGGGACATGCTCCCGCACATCGCAAATATAGTGCCTTTTTCGAATAATCGCCTATCGTAACAGGAAATGGGAACCCGCCCGTCGTTTTTTCTCTCCGCGCCCCCTCCGTCCGGCTGGCACGATGTATGCGGAACGCAGTCAATGAAAAACGACGGGCAGACACGGCGTATACCGGTCGCACGACGACATTTCGAAACGACAACGACAAAAAACATAGACACGATGAAAACGACACGCCTCACTCGGAATTCCGGCGCCCCGGTAGCCGAGAATCAGAACATCGAAACGGCGGGAGCGCACGGCCCCGCCCTGATGCAGAACGTATGGTACATGGAAAAACTCGCGCACTTCAACCGGGAGCGCATTCCCGAACGCGTCGTCCATGCCAAAGGTTCGGGCGCATACGGCACGTTCACCGTCACCGGAGACATCACCCGTTATACCAAGGCTTCGATCTTCGCCGAAATAGGTAAAAAGACCGATCTGCTCGTCCGCTTCTCGGTGGTAGCGGGCGAACGCGGAGCAGCCGACACGGACCGCGACGTCCGGGGATTCGCCATCAAATTCTATACGGACGAGGGCAACTGGGATCTGGTCGGCAACAACACGCCGGTCTTTTTCATCCGCGACCCGCTGAAGTTTCCCGATTTCATCCACACCCAGAAACGCGATCCCAAAAACAACATGCGCAGCAACACGGCCAAATGGGACTTCTGGAGCCTCTCGCCCGAGTCGCTCCATCAGGTCATGATCCTTATGAGCGACCGAGGCATCCCGAAAAACCTCCGGCAGATGCACGGGTTCGGCAGCCACACGTTCAGTTTCATCAATGCGCAAAACGAACGTCACTGGGTCAAGTTCCACTTCGTCACCCAGCAAGGTATCGCCTGTCTGACCAATGCCGAGGCCGAAGCCATCGTAGGCAAAGACCGCGAGGCCTCGCAGCGCGACCTGTTCGAGAACATCGAAAAGGGCAATTTCCCGCGCTGGAAAATGTATGTGCAGATCATGTCCGAAGCCGAAGCGAAAACCTACAGGATCAACCCCTTCGACCTGACCAAGGTGTGGCCTCACGGCGACTATCCGCTCATCGAGGTGGGCGTACTGGAACTGAACCGCAATCCGGAAAACTATTTCGCCGACATCGAGCAGGCCGCCTTCAATCCGGCCAACGTGGTGCCGGGCATCGGCTTCTCGCCCGACAAAGTCCTGCAGGGCCGTCTGTTCGCCTACGGCGACGCCCACCGTTACCGGCTGGGCGCCAATTTCGAAAGCCTGCCGGTCAATGCGCCCCGCGTCAAAACGCGCAACTACCAACGCGACGGACTCATGCGTTCCGACGGCAACGGAGGCGGCAGCGTCAATTACGAGCCCAACAGCTTCGACGGTCCCCGCGACGACCGCAGGCAGATCGAACCGCCGCTGGAACTCGACGGACCGGCATACGCCCACAACCACCGGGAAGACACCGACTATTACTCGCAGCCCGGCACACTGTTCCGGCTCCAGTCGCCCGACGCCCAGCAACGCCTGATCGAAAACGTGGCGGGAGAGATGGAAGGCGTTCCGCCGGCGATCCAGCTGCGGGCGACGGCCCGGTTCTATCTGGCCGACCGGTCATGCGGAACAGGGATCGCCCGCAAACTGGGCATCGACGAAAAAACGCTGAAAAAAGAAGCCGAACGGCTACTGGCGGACGACAAAGCCGCAGCCGCACGGTAAACGCTCCCTACCCTCCGGCCGCCCTGCCGTCCGTACCCGAAAACGGGGGAAACGGCAGGGCGGCCTCGTCGTATCCCGATCCGAACGCCGACCCGCCCCCGGAACGGTCCTCCCTTCGCAAAATCCGCCGAACGCGTACGGCGCTCACTACCCGGAGGAAGGCGTCGCCACAGGAAATAAAACGCGGCGAAACATACGTTTTACCCGGATTGTTCCGATAAAAAACATTATTTTTGTTCGGAAATCATCCCGCGACGATGTACGAACCCGAAAATCCTTTCGAAACGACGGAACGCCCCGGCGAAGAGCTGCCCGAGGAAGGCTTCGCCGCCCCGTTCCACTCCGAAATCGAGGAGGAAGAAACCGTTCCCGACACGGCCGATCCGACCGAAAGCGACGATCCGCCGATCGAGCGGGAACCTCTCCGACGCCCGTCCCGGCTGGAACGTTACGTCGGACAGATCCTTTCAGGCAGCATCCTCACCCGTGCCGAAGTGCGCAGGCAATATCCCTATGTCCTTTTCACGGCCGTACTGATGTTCCTCTACATCGCCAACGGATTCCATATCCAGAAACTCCACCGCCGTCACGAAAAGCTCACCGCACAGGTCAAGGAGCTTCGGGCCAGGTCGCTCACCGTCTCGTCGCTGCGGATGGTCTCGACCCGACGGAGCGAAATCATCCGTCGGCTCGAAGAACGGGGCATCCCGCTCGAAGAGTCCGTCGCACCGCCCAAAATAATCGACAAATAGGCATGAAAGACGGCAAGACCGACATAAAAAAAGGCATTTTCCACCGGGTGCGGGTGCTCTACATCCTGTTCTTCGGCGCCGGAGTGCTCATCGCCGGAAAAATCCTCTATCTGCAATACGGACCCAAAGGCGACGCGCTGCGCAGCAGAGGCGCCACGATCACCTATGCCCGGGAACGCATCGAGGCCGACCGCGGCGACATACTGGCTTGCGACGGCCGGATTCTGGCCACGTCGGTCCCCGAATACGAACTCCGCATGGACTTCGCGGCGCAAGGCCTGATCGACTCGATTTTCTACCGCGACGTCGATTCGCTGGCGCTGTGTCTGGCCGGATTCTTCGGAGACAAGAGCAAAACGGCCTACAAACAGATGCTCGTCGAAGCGCACCGCAACAAAGCCAAAAACCGGTATAAACGGATCGCGCCCCGCCGGGTGAACCATTTGGAAATAAAGGAAATCGGTCGTTTCCCGCTGTTCCGTCTGGGACGCAACCGCAGCGGTCTGATCACCGAACAGATCAACAAACGGTCGATGCCGCACGGAAAAATGGCCGCGCGAACGATCGGCATGGTCAATCAGGCTGGCACCAAAGTGGGGATCGAAGGCGCTTTCGACAGCATCCTACGGGGCGTGGACGGCCAGGTGATGATGCAGCGCATATCAGGCAGTTTCCGCATCCCCGTACCCGACGAGACGAACGTCGATCCGGTGGACGGGATCGACGTGGTGACGACGCTCGACGTCGATATTCAGGACGTAGCCGAAAAGGCGCTGCGGGAACACCTCGAAGAGATGCAGGCCGACTGGGGTACGGCCATCCTGATGGAGGTGGCCACGGGAGAAATCCGCGCCATGACCAACCTCACACGCCGAGGTCCCGGACAGATCGTGGAGGATTTCAACTACGCCATCGGCATGAATCTCGAACCGGGATCGACCCAGAAGCTCGCCTCGCTCATCACGCTGCTCGACGACGCAGGCGCCTCGCTGGACGAAGAGTTCGACACAGGCAACGGCAAAGCCGTCATCGCCCGGGCCAAGGTGAACGACACGCACGGCTACGGCAAACTGACGCTCAAGGGCGTGTTCGAAAAATCGTCGAACATCGGTTTCGCACTGGCCGTGAACAAATACTACCGGGACAAACCGGAAAACTTCGTCCGCCATCTGTGCAAAATGGGACTGGACCGGCCGCTCGACCTCCAGATCGCGGGCGAGCAACGCCCCGTCATCCACCAAACGGACAGCAAATGGTGGAACGGCACGACGCTGACGATGATGTCCTACGGCTACGCGTTGCGGCTCACTCCGCTCAAGACGCTGACGTTCTACAATGCCGTGGCCAACGACGGGAAGATGGTCAGCCCGCTGCTGGTCAAGGAACTGCGCCAATACGGACAGACGCTGCGCACCTATCGGTCGCACGTCATGGTGCCCTCGATAGCATCGAAAGAGACGCTCGCTGCGGTACGGGCCGCCATGCGGGGCGTCGTGGAGGAAGGTACGGGCCGGGTGCTCAAGAGTCCTTACTACAAAATCGGAGGCAAGACGGGGACCGCCCAGATTCCGTTCGACCGGGGCGGCTACATGGACCGCAACGGCGGCCGGCAGTATCTGGCCACGATGGTAGGTTACTTTCCCGAAGACAATCCCAAATACAGCTGTCTGGTCGCCGTGAAAACCTACAACGGCCCCGGACACCGCAGGACCTACTACGGGGCCTCGCTGGCCGGACCGGTGCTCAAGGCCATCGCCGACCGGGTCTATGCCAAAAACACGGAGTGGCAGGCCCCCGTATCGAAAAACAAAACGGGAAAAATCGCCGAACGGCCGCAGATCAAAGGCGGACGGGTCGATGAAATCCGGGAAATCGCCTACCGCTTCGACGTGCCCTACGAAGGACACCGCAGGGAGAAAACATGGAAAGAGGTGGAAGCCGTCGATTCGACAGGCATCCTCTACAGGGAATACGACGAAACCTCGGGACTCGTGCCCTCGGTCGTGGGCATGGGACTCAAGGAAGCGGTCTATCTGCTGGAACGCAACGGGATGCTCGTCTCCTACTCCGGTGTCGGACGGGTCGAATGGCAGTCCGTGCGTCCGGGCACGACGGCACGGCGGGGTATGCCCGTATCGCTTCGCCTCGGCTGCTCGCCCATGAAAGAAACTGCGCCCCCCAAGCCGCAGAAAGAACCGGAAACAGAAACCGCCCCGGAAAAGCAGGCACGACCTTCGGACACAAAGACAGACAGCAAAAAAGAAGTCGCGGCCCGCACCCGCGACGAAGACGACCGTCCCTCCGAACTCCTGAGCGAATAGCCCCGGGAAACATACCGTTCGGCCGACGTTTTCCGGCCCGTCCGAACGACATCGATCCCGCATATCATTCCGACGACGTCCGCCGCCCGAAAAAATTACCCGCCCATTCGGAAGAACGCACCCTGTGTTATTCCGACAAAAGTCGCCGCCGCGGTTTTCCGATTGCCCCTCAACCTTTGCCGAAGCAGGGAAGCACCCGCTCCCTCGACGCACCGCCGGCTACTCCTATCGGGAACTTTCCGGACCGAAGACCCGAGTTCCGCACCCGAGATCGGGTAAGCCGGTCCGAAGACCCGGATTCCAAGCTGCTACGCCGGCGCATCCGCTCGGGACTCACAGCACTCGAACAACGCTCTGTCGAGACACATGACTTTCCCGAAAACACCGGTCTGCGCAGACAGCCGGATGCGTCCGTCGCGTCTCCGTGTTCCTCAACGGGCATCCGACACCGCATCCATATCCAGACAGACGGTTCCCCAACCGTTCATCGCATTGAACAGGGCGATGCGGCGGAAAGCACCCAGCCCGTCCGCCCGGATCGTACCCGGCCGCACGATGCCCCGGTCGAGCAACCGTCGCCGCATCGTTCCCTCCAGCAGCGGTTCCGCCGGTGTGATCCACCGGCCATCCTCCCCCAACAGGGCGATATTGCAGAACGAGCTGTCGGTGAGCAATCCTCGCCGGACGACCAGCACATCGTCGGCTCCGGGCACCGACGCCCGCAGCGCTTCGAGCCGGCTGCGGTCGCAAAATTTATAGCGATAGTCGATCCCATCGTCCCGTACCAGCGCCAGCGAACGGATTGCAGGCGACCGGTAGGGCAGCAACTCCACCCTGCGCACCCGCCCGTCGTATTCGACCCGTCCCTTGACCGTCCCCGGCGGACAAGCGCCGCACCCGACGGCTCGGGCCAGTATCCGTTCCAGCGACAAAGGTTCCGCCGCCCCGAACAGGTCCCGGCGTGTGCGGTTCATCCGTTCTTCATGGGGCGCCAGATCGTCCCACTGCCCGTCGTACAGACGGATCGTTTCAACGCAACGGCACATAGACTTTTTCGATCATTTCCCGGTATTCGGCAGCGCAATCGCTTTTGGCCGTGATGCCGCCGCCGCTTTTGAAACGAAGGCCGTCCGGCGTCCGCTCCAGACAACGGATCAGCACGCCGCTGTCCAGCCGCTCGCCGTCGAACCATCCGGCCACGCCCGTATAATATCCCCGGTCGTAATTTTCGGCCTCGTCGATGATTTCCAGCGTACGGCGCTTAGGCGCCCCGGTCACCGACCCTGCGGGCAACAGCTCGAAAAGAATCGACCCCACCCGCGACCGCCAGTCGCCCGGAAGCCGGCCGCTGATCTCGGAACTGACCTGCAACAGGGCGCCCCGGTGCGTCTCGACCCGGTCGATATACCGGTAACGGACGACGGACACCTCCTCGGCCACCCGACTCAGGTCGTTGCGGATCAGGTCCGTGATGGTGGCATGTTCGGCCGCTTCCTTGGGATCGGAAAGAATCCGCCGCTCCGCCTCCGGCAACGTCGCATCGACAGTCCCCTTCATCGGGAAAGAAGCGATCGTTCCGTCCGGAGCGATCCGCACGAATATTTCCGGAGAGAGTGCCAGGAAACGCCCGTCGAGCAACAGTTTGTATTTAGCTTCCGAACGTTCGTACAGCTCGTCGAGCGAGCGATTGCAGCGCACCGGCGTGGAACAGGTCAGATTGACCAGATAGGAGTCGCCCCGGCGCAGATGCTCCGTCACCCGTCCGAACGCCTCCGCATAGGTCTCATAGGTGCAGGGAGAAGGCTCCCACTCCAGCGGTTCTCCGGTCCTCAGAGCCGGCTCCGCCGTATCGTTCGTCGCCGTACCGAACCGGAACCGCACCTGCCGGGCATCGACCGACGGACCGGGAAAAATCCGGCACCGTCGCAGCGCATAGTCCGCCACGAACAGAAAAGGCTGCCTACGGCTTCCCAACCGGTCCATCCGTTCGCAGGCCTCCGCGGCCGTATATTCTCTGTTCTCCATTCCGTCGCCAAAATTACACAACGGACGCGAAATTGCAATCTTCGACCGCAGAAGACACCCTCCGTCCGATTCCGGACCGTCTTCCGGCACGACGGAATCGGAGGTGATCCCCTCCGCTTTCCGGGAATGTTATTCCACTTCTTTTCAACGCATTGCCCAAAACGGCAGAACACGGACGCACCGGGCGGCAAAACCGCGATCCGGGAAACAGACGCGAACCGCAACGCACCGGCGTTCTCCGGAATCCGAAACAACCCGCACCATGACAAACGGGGCATCTTCCGTTGCAGGAAGACGCCCCGTCATGCCGGTCCGGAAACGGAACGCTCCGTTTCACAGGCGCGGGACTCCGTTAGGGAACACCGGCCTCGACCTCGTTCGGAACGATCGACCCGATATACTTGATCGAATAGGGACCTGTTCTCAGATCGAGTACCGTCTCGCCGGTGGCCGTATAGATGTTGAAGTTGAACGTATAGACATTCCCCTTTCCGTCTTCGGCACTGAACGAGGTCTCCCAGCCGAATTTGGTCTGCGACGTCTGGAAATCGAACACACGGTCGGTATCGAAATTCGCGATCACGGGATACTCGACGGCCCTGCCCCGCATGACCGGGATATGCACCTGCAGATCGGATTTGAAAATGCCGATGTAATAATAGTAATTATTAATCATTTGCAGGCTTCCGTCGGGTTCCTGCTCCATGCTGATGGGCAGGAACTGGAACTCGCCCGACGAGGCCAGCGAATCGAGCCGCATCTCGAACCTCCGTTGGCGCTGCTCCCTTTCGAGGGCATGGCGCTGCCGGCGGTCGGGAGTCTGTGTCCCGACGGGAAGCGACCCCTCGTCCGGTGCGGCGGCGGATGCGGGAACCGTCAGGCCCGCACCCCAGAGCCATACCGCCAGAATCATCGTCCGTCTCATTTTCATCGTCGCACGCTTTTACGGAAGGTTTTCTAATAGATGGCCTGTACCGATCCGTAATACGTCACCGTCGGGAAGGCGTCCGAAGCGATATTGAGCACCCCTTCGCGGGTGATCGAATAGATCTTCAGCGTAAAGGTGTACTTGTTTCCGGTATAGAGATTGGATGCGAACGATACGGTCCATCCGTCCTCGTCCTGCACGGCCGTATAGTTCTGGATGTCGAAGGTGATGTAGTTGATGATCTTCAACCGATAGGGAGGAATGCTGCCGGCGATGTACGGTATGTCGATGTCCATATAGTCGTCGCGGAGCGAAAGCATGTACTGGATACCGTAGATCGAGTGCATCGCACCGGCGGGCTCCTGCTGGAAGCGTTCGGGATTGAACTGGAAGTTACGGCTCAACACGACGGAATCCATAAACTTCACATCGTTCTGGTGACGGATCTCGCGCTGTTGAACGCGTTGTTCATGGCGGCTGTCCATTTCATTGCGGGGACTTTGGGCGGAGGCGGACACGGCGATCAGCGTGGCGGCCAACATCAGATAAATGTACTTCATAACTTTAAACCGTTAAAAATTGACTGTTTCGATTCGATGAATTTTTCGTGACGGTCCGCCCCGGAAGCCTTGCGACATTCCCGGCCGGCCGACGTATCCTCTCTACCAAATTTCCTGCCTAAATCGTGGCGGGTAAGCAAATTAATCCGTTCGGCGCATAAAAATTCCCGGCAACGGGCGATTCTTCCGCCGCGAATGCTTATATTTGTCTATGCGGCATCCGAGACGCATCGTCGATACGGATGCTTTTCGGCCCGCTTTCCCGAACTTTCGCCGGGAGGCGCTCCGACGCACGACCCGACTCGACCTTACACCATGAAAAACTTCCGACTGTTACCGCTGATTTTCTGCGCCTGCCTGTGGAGCACGCAGCTCCGGGCATCGCTTCCGTTGCAATCGCCCGACGAACGCCGGCTCACCGGCACATGGCCGGCCCAATGGATAGGCGACGGAGCCTCCTCGCCTTCCGACTACGGCGTCTACCACTTCCGCAAGACATTCACGCTGGATACGAAACCCGACCGGTTCGTCATCGACATCTCGGCCGACAACCGTTACCGGCTGTACGTCAATGGAACCGAAGCCTGCTGGGGACCCGCCCGGGGCGATCTGAACCGGTGGTACTACGAGACGGTGGACATCGCCCCGTTGCTCGAAGCGGGCGACAACGTACTGGCCGTCGCGGTATGGAACATGGGAGAGCTGAGTCCCGGGGCACAGATCGGCCTGCGGAGCGGTCTGATCGTACAGGGCGACACGCCGGCCGAAGAGATCGTGAACAGCAACGCGAGCTGGCGCGTCTGCCGCGACGAAGCCTACGCTCCGCTGTTCGATTTTCCCGAAGCGGGCTACATCGGCGCACAGGACCGCATCGACGGGAGACGCTATCCGTGGGGATGGGAACGGCCCGGATTCGACGACAGCGCCTGGAGCGCCGCATCGGGCATTTCGCAAGGGAAAACTTACGGAGCGTGGGGATACGGCGAAACCGACCGGATATTGACTCCGCGCGACATCCCGATGATGGAGGAGACCCCGCAGCGCCTGTCCGTCGTCCGCCGCTACGAGGGACTTTCCGAAATGACCGACTTCCTTTCGGGCGAGGCCCCGCTGCGCATTCCCGCCGGGACGCGCTGTTCGATCCTGCTCGACCAGGGCCACCTCACGACGGCCTACCCCCGGATGACCGTCTCCGGAGGCGAAGGCAGCCGCATCCGCGTCACCTATGCCGAAGCGTTGTTCGACGAACGGGGCAAGGGCGACCGCAACGAAACGGAAGGGCGCACCATCCGCGGCTTCGCCGACGAATTCATCCCCGACGGTGCGCCGGACAGAGTATTCGCGCCGCTGTGGTTCAAAACCTACCGATACATCCAGCTCGACATCGAAACGGGCGGGGAGCCGCTGACCGTCGAAGACTTCTACGGCATCCGTACCGGCTATCCGTTCGAAGAGCGCGGCTCGTTCGCGAGCGACGACCCGGCGCTGGACGGCATATGGCAGACAGGCTGGCATACGGCCCGGCTCTGCGCCCACGAGACCTATTTCGACTGCCCTTATTACGAGCAGCTCCAGTATGCGGGCGATACCCGTATACAGGCTCTCATCTCGCTATACGTCTCGGGCGACGACCGCCTGATGCGCAAGGCGATCCGCATGTTCGACCTCTCGCGCTCGTTCGAAGGCATCACCGCCAGCCGCTATCCGAGCCACAAGCCGCAATATATCCCGCCCTTCTCGCTCTACTGGATAGCCATGGTCCGCGACTACTGGATGCACCGCGACGACGACGCTTTCGTGGCCGAATTCCTGCCCGGCATCCGCTCGGTCGTCGAATGGTTCGAGAACCGTATCGACCCGCAGACCGGCATGCTGCGCAGCGGCATGCCCCACTGGAACTTCACGGACTGGGCCGAGGGCTGGGAACGGGGCGTAGCACCCGAAAGTCCGACGTCGGGACCGGCCGTCACGACGCTGCACTTCGCCTCGGCCTTGCGCGATGCGGCGGAGCTGGCGGCATATTTCGGAAAGAAAAACGAAGCGAAACGATATGCCGCACTGAGCCGCAGCCTCACCGACCGGGTCTACGAAAGCTGCTGGGACCCGCAACGGGGCATGCTGCGCGACTACACGGGCAGCGAGACGTACAGCCAGCATACCAACATCATGGGCATCCTGACGGACGCGATTCCGCCGAAGGACCAGCGCAAGGTGTTCGAAACGATCACGAGCGATCCTTCCGTCACCCAGACGACGTTTTACTATAAGTTCTACCTGATCCGGGCGCTGAAAAAAGCGGGACTGGCCGACCGTTACGTCGATATGCTCGATCCGTGGCAACGGATGATCGACATCGGACTAACGACATTCGCCGAAACGCCGGAGCCGACGCGTTCCGACTGCCACGCATGGAGTTCCAGCCCCAACTACGACCTGCTGGCCACGGTGTGCGGCATCGAACCGGCCGAGCCGGGTTTCGCCTCGGTCCGCATCGAACCGCACCCCGGCCGCCTGAACCGTATCCGGGGCGTCGTTCCGCATCCGCAGGGACTCATCGTCGTCAAACTCGAACGGGACGGCCGACATATCCGGGGCCGCGTCGAACTGCCCGGCACGCTCGACGGAACGTTCGTCTGGAACGGCAAAACCGTGCGCCTGCGCCCCGACATCAACAAGATCGGCATCTAAACGAACGGGATTCCAGCCAAAGATCCGATGGACGAACCGGACTCCCTTATACTTATATAGTTCCGTACGGAACAACAGCGCCGGACCGACGGACGACACTTTATTCCCTGAACGGACACAGCAAACGACCGGAAGAATCGGGCCTTTTCGGACGTGACCGATTCCGTCCGGACGTTCGCAGAACCTTCGGCTCGAAGCGGATGACTTCGACTCTGCGTACCGCAACGGAGTCCTCGTCGTTGCCACCTGCAAAATTTTCCCGGTTTTCACAGGAATCTTTCCGGTCCGTACTCCCGACACGAACCGAGCCTCAGTCGCTTTTCAGGGATCGTCCTTTCTCCGAACATCCGGCCGTTTCCACGCAACGCAGACGGCAGTGCCACACTCCGCTCGTTTCGCATACCGGCAGGCGTCACAGGCGCCCCACATCGGAAGCGCCCCCAGCCGAACGTGTCATCCCGCAGCCGACCCGAAACACGGACATAGGTCGATACGACGACCGAACCTCTGCCCCTGCCGCCACCGAACATTTCACCTCTCCGGCACAGCGCTACGAAAGCCCTCCTCCCGGCACCGTTCCCCAAAAAGACGGAGACCGCTCCCCCCAGGGAACGGTCTCCGTCTTTTCATATGCGCGGCTCCGGCGCGACGTCGGGTCAGTCGATGGGTTCGAATACTTCCTTACCCTCCTGACACAACGGACAAACCCAGTCTTCGGGCAGGTCCTCGAAAGCCGTTCCGGGTTCGATGCCGTTGTCCGGATCGCCTTTTTCCGGGTCGTAGATATACCCGCACACTTCGCATTTGTACTTTTTCATCGCTCTCTTATTTAAGGTTTGATAACCACAGCCGTACAAATTCCGGGCCTAATATTTCCAGACACCGGTATATGTCTGCGGCGACAGCGCGCGAAGCTCTTCCTTGACGTTCTCGGCCACGTCGAGCTGCTCGATGAAGTTCTTGATATCCTCCCGTCCGATGGTCTTGTTGGTCCGCGTCAGCGCCTTGAGCGCTTCGTAGGGATTGGGATACTCCTCCCGCCGCAGGATCGTCTGGATACCCTCGGCCACGACGGCCCAATTGTTCTCGAGGTCTTCGTTGATGGCGTCGAGATTGACGATCAGCTTGTCGAGTCCCTTGAGAATCGACTTGAAAGCGACCACCGTATGGGCCACCGGCACACCGATGTTGCGCAGTACGGTCGAGTCGGTCAGGTCACGCTGCATACGCGACACGGGCAGCTTCGACGACAGATGCTCGAACACGGCATTGGCCACCCCGAGGTTACCCTCGGCATTCTCGAAGTCGATGGGATTGACCTTGTGCGGCATGGCCGAGGAACCCACCTCGCCGGCCTTGATCTTCTGTTTGAAATATTCCATCGATACATAGGTCCAGACGTCGCGGCAGAAGTCGATCAGAATCGTATTGATCCGTTTGAAATTGTCGAAAATAGCCGCGATGTTGTCGTAATGCTCGATCTGCGTGGTGATCTGCGAACGGTCCAGATGCAGAATATCGTTCACGAAATGGTTGGCGAAAGCCACCCAGTCGATGTCGGGATAGGCCGCCACATGGGCGTTGAAGTTGCCGGTCGCACCGCCGAACTTGGCCGGCGAAGGGATGGCGCGCACCAGAGCGATCTGCTTGCCGAGCCGTTCGACGAACACCTCGATCTCCTTGCCCAGCTTGGTAGGCGAAGCCGGCTGTCCGTGCGTATGGGCCAGCAGAGGAATTTCGGCCCACTCCTTCGACAACGCGACCAGTTTGGCGACCAGCTGTTCGAGCAGCGGATAGTAAACGTCGTTGGCCGCATCGCGCAGACTGGCCGGCACGGCCGTATTGTTGATATCCTGCGAGGTCAGACCGAAATGGACGAACTCCTTGTGACGCTCCAGCCCCAGCTCGTCCATCTTGCTTTTGATGAGGTATTCGACGGCCTTGACGTCGTGGTTGGTCGTTTTCTCGATCTCCTTGACCTTCAAGGCATCCTTTTCCGAGAAATCGCGGTACAGATCGCGCAGTTTCTCGAACGTGCTCCGATCGACGTCGGAGAGCTGCGGCAGAGGCAGCTCGCACAGGGCGATGAAATACTCGACCTCCACCATCACGCGGTAGCGGATCAGGGCGAATTCGGAAAAATAATCGGCCAGCACGTCGCATTTGCTGCGATAGCGGCCGTCGATGGGCGATATGGCTGTCAGTTCGTTCAGTTCCATAGACGAAACGGTTTAAGATAGTAAACGGATGCGGGACGCACGGCAGTCCGGACATCCCGATTCTGCAAATATAGCCAAAGAAACGGATTATCCGCACACGATCCGTACGAAACCCGTCCTCCGTCCCGCCACAAAAACGGCACGTCCCTCCATCGGAGTTTCACCGCAACCGCTGCACGACCGATTTTCCGCAGAAAGTCCGTCAGGAGATACCGGACGAAGCTGCATACTTTTTTATATACCGACGAAAAAACGGCATGGCGACTCCCCGGTTCGCGACTTCGGGTCCCCTCAGAAGCGACCCGCCCGGATACACGCTTCTCGTTCGCCCGGACCGGAGAATTACAGTCCCGAAACGCAGGTACATTCAGACATACGATTGCCTTCCTGAAATTAAATACTATCTTTGTAACGTTCCGGGAACGTTCTTTGCAACGGACCTTCCGGGCGTGTATTTCGAAAATCGTATGATACTGACCGTTTTATTTTTCATCATAGCAGGATTCTATCTGGCAGGCCTCCTCGGCAGGCTGCTACTGGGATACTGGATACGCAAAAAACAGAAGGAATTCGGCGGAGGCGGCTTCTCGCGCACCTACACCTGGGGCGGGCGGCGCGAAGCCTCCGGACGCAAACCGGAAGGCGACGTGACGGTGAGTCGGACGCAAGCCTCTCCGGAGAAAAAAATCAATCGGAACGTAGGCGATTACGTCGATTACGAAGAGATCAAGGAACCATGAAAAATCTGTTCGAACTCATAGGCCGGTATTTCATCCTGATGGGGAAGGTTTTCTCGAAACCCGAGAAAACCGCCATCTACCGCAAACGCATTCTCGCCGAAACCGAGAGCCTCGGGCTGAACTCGATCGGGATCGTGGCCATCATTTCGGTATTCATGGGAGCCGTCATCACGATCCAGATGGCGCTCAACCTCGAATCGCCGTTCATCCCCAAATACCTGATCGGCTATGCGGCCCGCGAATCGATGCTGCTCGAATTCTCGTCCACGGTCGTCGCGCTGATCCTGGCCGGCAAGGTAGGCTCGAACATCGCCTCCGAGATCGGGACGATGCGCATCACCGAACAGATCGACGCGCTGGAGATCATGGGCGTCAATTCGGCCAGCTACCTGATCCTGCCCAAGATCGTCAGCACGGTGGTGTTCTTCCCTTTTCTCACGATCCTGAGCATGATTATCGGCGTGGCGGGCGGATACGTGGTGAGCATCCTGACCGGAGCGGTCAATCCCGAAGCCTACATCACCGGAATCCAGTACGACTTCAAACCGTTCTACATCACCTACTCGCTCATCAAATCCTCGACCTTCGCCTTCATCATCACGTCCATATCGGGATTCTACGGCTACTTCGCACAGGGCAACTCGCTGGAAGTGGGTCGGGCCAGCACCAAGGCCGTCGTGGTGAGCAGCATCGTCATCCTGATATTCAACCTGATCCTCACACAAGTTCTTCTCACCTGATATGATCCGAGCCGAACACATCGTAAAATCATTCGACGGACGCGTCGTGCTGGACGACATCACGGCCGAATTCTCGCCGGGCATCACCAACCTGATCATCGGCCGCAGCGGTTCGGGCAAAACCGTGTTGCTCAAGTCGCTGGTCGGACTCCACAAGATCGACAGCGGTGCGATATACTACAACGACACCTGCTTCAGCGAACTGCCGTTCAAAGAGAAAAAGGCCATCCGCAAAGAAGTGGGCATGATCTTTCAGGGCGGCGCCCTGCTCGACTCGTCGAACGTGGAGGAAAACGTGCGTCTGCCGCTCGACCTGTTCACCTCGATGCCGGAAGACGAGAAACGGGACCGTGTCGATTTCTGCCTGCGGCGGGTGAACCTCAACAACGTCAATCACCTCTATCCGGCCGAACTGAGCGGCGGGATGATCAAACGGGTCGCCATCGCCCGGGCCATCGTGCTCAACCCCAAATACCTGTTCTGCGACGAGCCTAACTCGGGTCTCGACCCGATCACCTCGGTGCTGATCGACAACCTGATCCAGGAGATCACGCAGGAATACAACATCACCACGATCATCAACACCCACGACATGAACTCGGTGATGGAAATCGGCCAGCACATCGTCTTCATCCACAAGGGCCGCAAATGGTGGGAAGGCTCCAACCGCGACATTCTGCATGCGGACGATCCGGAGCTCAACGAATTCGTCTTCGCCTCGGCCATGGCCAAACGTGCCAAAAAGTCGGGTCTGTGACGTTCCCGGACGGGCGTTCCGCCCCTTCTTTGCGACGAGCCGGAACACCCGGACGCTAACGGCCATGTTTGCAGCCCGATAATACGGAACATCCGACAGCGGCGACGGGCGGCGATTTTAATAAAATTTTTTAAGATAATTTG
>UROX01000034.1 GCA_900549685.1 uncultured Alistipes sp. | reverse complement strand
GCAGATCGTAAGTTCCGGGGGAGAGTTTCGGGAAAATCGTTACCGGATCGACTCGATCCGGTTGCAATATGTCGTCGGGAGGCGGAGCTGAAAAACAAATTATTTTTAAAATTTTTTTTGTCCCGTGTTCCGGAAAAGGGCGAAAACGGAAAATATCGAACCTTGCGGCCGGTCGCAAACACGGACCGGGCAGATCCGGCGGCAATGCGGGGCATGGCGGCATCGTGCCTGCCGCGGGTCTTCGGTCCGGAAAGACATGCGTGCGGGAAAGAACATTTTCGCCGAATCGGCGTATCTTTGCAGACCGATTCGGGCGTTTCAAGCATAGCGAGTATGAGTAAAGATCGTCTGGTCACGCCGAGCTACTGTTGTATTTTGGCGGCCAATTTTCTGTTGTTCTTCGGATTCTATCTGTTGATGCCGGTGTTGCCGTTCTATCTGACGGAGATGTTCGGCGCGAGCGGAACGACCGTGGGGATCGCCCTGTCGTGCTATACGGCGGCTGCGTTGTCGGTACGGCCCTTTTCGGGTTATCTGCTCGACACCTTCGCCCGCAAACCGCTCTATCTGTTGGCCTATTTCGTCTTCATGGCCGTGTTCGTCGGCTATATCGCGGCCGGAACGCTCACGCTGTTCATGGTTTACAGGGTGGTGCACGGGCTGTCGTTCGGCATGGTGACGGTGGCGGGCAATACGGTGGTGATCGACATCATGCCCTCGTCGCGACGGGGCGAGGGGATCGGCTATTACGGTCTGGCCAATAACATCGCCATGGCGGTGGGGCCCATGACGGGGCTGTTTCTGCACGATTTCTACTCGTTCCGGGTGATTTTCGTCTGTGCGCTGGCCTCCTGTTCGCTCGGGTTCGTCGCGGCCTCGCTGGTGCGTACGCCGGTCAAGATGCCCGTGAAGCGGGAACCCGTGTCGCTGGACCGGTTCATCCTGCTCAAAGGGATTCCGGCCGGAGCCGATCTGTTGTTGCTGTCCATTCCGTACGGCATGACGATGACCTATGTGGCGATGTATGCCCGGCAGATCGGCATCACGGCCGGTTCGGGCGTCTTCTTTACGCTGATGGCCGTCGGTATGGCCGTATCGCGTATCTTTTCGGGCCGGCAGGTGGACAAGGGACGTGTGACGACGGTCATCTTCTGGGGCATGTCTCTGGCCTGCGTCTGTTTCTTCGCCCTATCGTTCTGTGCGCCGGTCGCATCGTGGAGTTCGTCGTTGAGCCGGTGGATGTATTTCGGAACGGCTTTGTCGCTGGGCGTGGCTTTCGGGACGATGTTCCCCGCCTTCAATTCGCTGTTCGTCAATCTGGCACCCAACAACAAGCGGGGAACGGCCACTTCGACCTATCTGACCGCGTGGGATGCGGGTATCGGCGTCGGGTTGTTGCTGGGCGGGTATATCGTCCAGGTCGGGACGCTGGACAAGGCTTATCTGCTGGGGGCCTGTCTGACGGTTGCGGCGACGCTCTATTTCCGGTTCGTCGTGGCGCCTCATTTCGAGCGGAACAAGCTGCGGTAGTCATTCCCTGCTTTTTTTCAGACGCTTTTTCAACCGTTTTTTGTCCTGCTGGCGCTTTTCGAAAAGCCTGCGGCCCAGGATGCTCGCCAGCAAGCCCCGGGTCTGGTCCCATCCCCTGAGACGGGCATAGTTGCGCGAGAGGTAAAGAAATGCGTCGAGGTCGCAGCCCAGTCGGTCGAGATTCAGCAGGCAGCGTCGGCGGGAGAGTTTTTTGCGGAATGCCATCCGGTTGATGTCGATCAGTGCGAAACGGAAGCCGTCCGCCGCAGGGGTATAGAGAATGTTCGTCTGGTTGAGGTCTTTGTGCAGTACGCCTGCCTCGTGCAGCGAAACGATGAAGCGGATCAGTGCGTCGTAAACCGGTGTGTACTCGGTAAACATCCGTTTCGGGTCCGTCGGATTCAGCACGGGGAACAACGACAGATAGTCGCAGTACAGCGAAACGAAATAGCCGTCGGCGAAAAGTCCGCCCCGGGCGATCCGGAGCCATGCCACCGCTTCGGGCGTTTCGAATCCCCTGCGTTGCAGTTCCTGTGCATGCTCGAAGGCACGCCGGGCCTTGTCCTTGCGGAAAAACGTATAGGCGATCCGGTTAAATGGGTTGGGGGTCTTGTACTTTTTTACGACCAGCGTCTGTCCGTCGCAGACGAATGCCTTGATCGTGTTTCTACCCCGATGCAGATAGGTTCCTTCCCGGTCGAAACGGTCGGGGATCGAGCGAATGAGCGCCTCGTAACGGGCGTAACCGGGAGCGATCGATACTTTCATGGCTGTCGGATTGAGGCGTTGCCGGTATCATATCCGGCGACGTGTCAAAGGTCCGGAAAACCGAAAAAAGAAAGTTGTTCCGAATCGAGCGGTTTTTGTCTGAAAAGAGCGTTTGTCCTCGATTTTCCGGGCCGCGGTACCTTCGGGGCGTCGGCGGTCGGAACGAAAAAGAATCCGCCCCGCCACGGTTGTCCGTGGCAGGGCGGAAGCGTAAAAGGTTGCGACCGGCGTCCGTCGCGGGAGCCGTCCGCAGAGCATTATTTATACCGGATCCATTTGCAGAGTTCCTTGAATCCCGGTTTCTTGCCGTACATGAAGATGCCCACGCGGTAGATCTTGCCGGCCGTCCACACCATGGCGACGAAACTGGCGTAAAGCAGGGCCACCGACAGGGCCAGTTGCCATGCGGGGACTCCGTAGGGCAGGCGGGCCATCATAATGATGGGCGAGGTGAACGGGATCATGCTGCACCATACGGCCAGCGAGCTGTTGGGTTCGCGCATGACGTTCATCATAACGATCAGCGCGAAGATCATCGGGATGGTGACCGGCATCTGGAGCTGCTGCGTGTCCTGCACGTTGTCCACCGCGCTGCCGATCGCTGCGAACATCGCCGCATAGAGCAGGTAGCCGCCGATGAAGTAGACGATGAACCCGCCGAAAATCCTCAGCAGGAAAGCCGGATCGGTGACGCTCCTCAGCGCGGCGACCGATTCGGGGTCCATGCCGCCGAACTGCTGCGGCATGTCGCCGGCCATCGAGGCGCCCTGTGCCAGCATGTCGCCCGAAATCATTTGCAGGGCGGCGGTGCCGAGCACGAAGATCAGGACCATCCAGATGAGGAACTGCACGACGGCCACCGAGGCGATACCCAGAATCTTGCCGAGCATCAGTTCGAACGGTTTGACGGACGAGACGATGACTTCGAGCACTTTGGAACTTTTTTCCTCCACCACGCCGTGCATGACCATCGCTCCGTACATGAAGACGAACATGTAGATCAGAAAGCCGAAAATGTAGGCCGAGGCCATCGACAGTATGCTGGAGCTGGCTTTCTCTTCGCCCGTTTCGCTGAGTTGGAAGGCTTGCAGCGATATTTCGGTCTCGATGGCCTGCATGATGCGGGGCAGATCGTCGATGGCGTAGGCCCGGAGTTTCTCTTCCTCGACGATCCGCTTGATCTGGGCGGCGATTCCGTTTTCCAGGTCGAGCGTGGAGGCTTCGAACGTGTAAAGCTGGATGTTCCGGGGATTGTCCACGACGTCCTGTCCGATGACGAGGAATCCGTAGAGTCCGTCTTCGTTGCGGCGCAGGGCTTCCTCGTCTTTGTCGGTACGGACGAACTGCACGGCGTTGTCGCTCCGGAGTCCGTCCTCGACGACTCCGCTGCGGTCGATGACGGCGATCGTTTTGGTCTTGTCGCTTTTCATCTGCATGATCAGCGCGGGGGCCACCATCAGCCCGATCAGCAGCAACGGCGTGAGCACGGTGGTCAGGATGAAGCTGCGTTTGCGCACCCGTTGGTTGAACTCTCGTCCGATAATCAGTCCTATTTTGCTCATTGTCTTTTCTCTGTGTGTTTTACATTACGGGGGAATACGACCTTGCTGCGGCTCTCATCCCTCAGAGCCGGCCGTTCACGGCGCGGATGAATATATCGTTCATCGTGGGAATCACTTCCGTGAAGTTGCGGATATCGACCAGCGCGTTGATCTCTCCGAGCACGGTGCGGACGTCGTCCGGCGTGTTCAGCCGCAGACGTACCGACCGGTATTTGTTTTCCGGAGAGGTCTGCTCCTCGATGCGGAATCTCTGCCACAGCGGACTCTGTTCGAGGGCGGAGGGATCGCCTGTGAAGTCGATCCGGAATTCGTTCTCGCCGTGCCGGTGGCGGATTTCGCTCACGCTGCCGCTGAGAATATTCTTGGATTTGTTTATCAGGGTGATATGGTCGCATATCTCTTCGACGGAAGACATGTTGTGCGTCGAGAAAATGACCGTCGCGCCTTCGTCGCGCAGCGAAAGGATTTCGTTTTTGAGCAGGTTGGCGTTGATGGGGTCGAAACCGCTGAACGGTTCGTCGAAGATGAGCAGCTGCGGCCGGTGCAGGATGGTTACGATGAACTGGACCTTCTGGGCCATGCCCTTGCTGAGTTCTTCCACTTTCTTGTCCCACCACTCGCGGATGCCGAATTTGACGAACCACTCCTTGAGCCGGGCGGTCGCCTCCTTTTTCGACAGCCCTTTGAGCTGGGCGAAATAGAGGGCCTGCTCGCCCACCTTCATCTTTTTGTAGAGGCCTCTCTCTTCGGGCAGATAGCCGATCCGGCAGACATCTTCCGGAGACAGTTCCCGGCCCGACAGGTAAACTTTCCCCTCGTCGGGCGCCGTGATGCGGTTGATGATGCGGATCAGGGTCGTTTTCCCCGCTCCGTTGGGTCCCAGCAGGCCGTAGACCGAACCTTGCGGAACGGACAGCGAGACATCGTCGAGGGCTGTGTGTCCGGCATAGCGTTTGGAGACATGCTCTACGCGCAACAAATCCATATTTCTTATTTTAAGTGCAATCGGAGCAAAGGTATGTAAATCTCGTCATAATTTGCTAAATTTGTACATTAATTTCAGAGAGGCGTCCCGGCGGAATCGGTCTGTGATTCTTCCGGCGGAAAGGACGGAAACCGTCTTCCGGAAGCGCCGATCAAAACGGAATCGATCATGCTTTATCCGCTGAAATTCAAGCCGCTGTTCAAGGAGCGGATGTGGGGAGGAAGGTTTCTCGCCGAAAAACTGAACAAGAAACTGCCTGCGGGTAAGTCCATCGGCGAGAGCTGGGAAATCGCGGACATCGGCCGCGACGTCTCCGTCGTGAGCAACGGTCCGCTGGCGGGTAACGATCTGCGCGAATTGATCGAAGTGTATATGGGCGATCTGGTCGGTGACCGGATTTACGAAAGATTCGGCATCGAATTTCCGTTGCTCATCAAATATATCGACGCCTGCGAGCCGCTTTCGGTGCAGGTGCATCCGGGCGACGCGTTGTCTGCCGAACGGCACGGGGCCTACGGGAAGACCGAAATGTGGTATGTGGTCGATTGTCGCGAAGGGGCCGAGCTGACGGTCGGGTTCGACGGTGCCGTCTCGCGGGAGGAATACCTCCGCAGCGTGGACCGGGGGACGCTGCCCGATGTCCTGTCGAGATGCAAGGTGCGTCCCGGCGATGCCTTTTTCATCCCTTCCGGAACGATCCATTCGATCGGAAGCGGCGTTCTGATCGCCGAAATCCAGCAGACGTCCGACGTGACGTACCGTATCTACGACTGGGACCGCAGGGATGCTTCGGGACGGTCGCGGGAGCTGCATACCGATCTGGCCGCCGATGCGATCGATTTCGCGCCTGATGTGCCTTACCGCGTGACAGCGGAGGCGAAATCCGGGGAGGTCGTTCCGCTGAAGAAGTGTCCCTATTTTACGACCAATCTCATCCGGCTGGACGGAAATACGATTTGCCGGGAGCATGTCGAACGCGATTCGTTCGTGATTTACATGCTGCTCGACGGTGCGGCGACGCTCCGCTGGAGCAAGGGGGCCGAGCCTGTCGCCAAAGGCGAGACGGTGCTGTTGCCCGCCTGCATCGAGTCCGTGGCGCTGGAAGGCAGCGGCTCGATGCTGGAAATTTATATCGACTGATCCAAATTCGACGATGTTATTATGGCAGGATACAGGGAGGAAAAACAACGGCAGCTCGACGTGCGCTATCTGAAGATGGCCACGATCTGGGCGGAAAATTCATATTGCGTCCGTCGTCAGGTAGGGGCGTTGCTCGTCAAGGACAAGATGATTATTTCGGACGGATACAACGGTACGCCGTCCGGATTCGAGAACGTCTGCGAGGACGATGCGGGCAAGACCAAGCCCTATGTGCTCCATGCCGAGGCCAACGCCATCACCAAGGTGGCCAAGTCGGGCAACAGCAGCGAGGGGGCCACGCTCTATGTGACTTCGTCGCCTTGCATCGAATGCGCCAAACTGATTATCCAGAGTGGAATACGACGGGTGGTTTTCTGCGACGACTATCATTCCAGCGAGGGCGTGGAGCTGCTGCGCCGCGTGGGGATCGAGGTCGTTAAGGTGACGCTGCCCGTGTTCCTCGTCAAATAAAATCTTTCGCAGAGAACCGCAGCGCCGGACGATGAAGAAGAAAGATAAAAAGAAAACCGATGCAGACCGGCTGTCGGGGCCGGGCGATGGACCGATGGTTTCCCGCTATCGGGCGGGGCGCTACCGGCTGGTGCGTGTTTTCGTCGAAGGGTACGACGACGTGGCTTTCTGGCGCGGCATTTTCGACGACTACGAGACCGACCGCCTGAAATTCGAGATCGGCGTACCGCCGCGCGAAGACCTGGCCAAGGGCAAAAAGGTGCTGCTGGGCATGCTCGACCAGTGCGGGCAGGATACGATTCTGTGTATGGACAGCGACTTCGATTATCTGTTCGGTTCCTACAACGAGCAGTCCCGTATCGTAAACGGGACGTCCTGTCTGTTCCATACCTATGCCTACGCGACGGAAAATTACCTGTGTTATCCGCCCTCTTTGCACAAGGTATGCGTCAAGGCGACCAAGAACGATACGCTGATTTTCGATTTCGAACGGTTCATGTCCGAATATTCGAGAACGATCTACCCGCTGTTTCTGTGGTATGCCTTTTCGGCGCGGGGCAAAAGCGAGAAGGCTTTCTCGCTGGTCGATTTCCGGAGCAGCGTGCGGCTCAACTATCTCGATATACGCGACGACGGGGCCGATACGCTCCGCTGGCTGGAACGACAGGTCGGGAAACGGGTCCGGGAACTGGAGGAACGCTATCCGCAGTGGGCCGCGGAGGTGGCCGTGTTCGGCGAACGTCTCCGGCCGCTGGGCGTGACGCCCGAGAACGTCTACCTTTTCATGCAGGGGCATACGCTGATGGACAACGTGGTGCTGATCCTGCTGCATGCCGTGTGCGACAGACTGCGGGACATGACCATCGAACGCATCGCTTCGGGGACCAAACAGGGCGTGGCGCTGAAGAACGAGTTGAGCAACTACAACAATTCGTTGCGTAACGTCCGCGAAGTGCTGCTCGACAACGAGCAGTACAAGGAGTGTTTTCTGTACCGCAAACTTCGACAAGATATAGAACTGTATGTCCGGCAACTGACATGCGAGGGACCGGATCGTCCGGATCGCGTGCGAGGCGGATATACCCGTAAATCCTGAAAAATATGGCCGATACGATCGGAAAGTTCCCGTCCCGTCTTCACAAGATGACCAAAGAGTTCTACCGCGAGGTCCCCTCGCAGGCGGAGGCCCGTCGTTTTATCGACGATCTGACCAATCTGCTGTTTCCCGTCCGGGCCGGACGGGGCATGTCGCTGCGGGAGATCGATCTGCGGTGGGAGAATCTGCAGAAGGATTTTCTGCATATCGTCGCCCCGCTGTGCGAGGAGAGCTGTTGCTGCGACGAGTTGCGAGAACGGTTTTTCAGCGAGATACCGTTGGTTTTCACGCGGCTCATGCAGGATGCCGAACTGTACAAGGAGTGCGACCCGGCCGCCCATTGCGCTGAGGAGGTGATTCTCTGTTATCCGGGATTCTATGCCGTGATGGTCTACCGGATCTCGCACGTGCTGCACGAACTGAAGATTCCCGTGCTGCCGCGAGTCATTTCGGAGTATGCGCACAGCCAGACGGGCATCGACATCCATCCGGGAGCCACGATCGGTCCGGCTTTCTATATCGACCACGGGACGGGCGTGGTGATCGGCGAGACGACCGTCGTCGGCCGCAACGTCAAGGTCTATCAGGGTGTCACGCTGGGCGCGACGTTCGTCGATAAGGAACTCTCGGGCGTGCGCCGGCATCCGACCATCGAGGACAACGTCATCATTTACGCCGGAAGTACGATTCTGGGCGGCGATACGGTCGTGGGACACGATACGGTGATCGGCGGTAACGTCTGGCTCACCGAGTCGGTTCCGCCGCATTCGACCGTCTATCACAAACCGGAGATCGTGATCCGGGAAAAATACCGTAAGCATGAATAACGTTCCGGCGCGATCCGTCTCCCGGCCCCGGCACTGCATCGTGTGGGCGCTCATCGTCCGTCTGGCGTTGCTCTACGGCGCATGGTTTCTGTGCCGGGCGGTCTTCTATTGGCAGAACCGGGCCGAGATCGGTCCGCTGGCCTGGAGCGAGGTGCCGGAGCTGCTCTATGGCGGATGGGTTTTCGACACGGCCTCGATTCTCTATGTCAATGCGCTTTTCATCGTGCTCAGTCTGCTGCCGTTCCGTTTCCGCGAGCGGCCGGGGTACGAGAAAATGCTTTTCTGGCTCTATATGACGACCAATGCCGTCGCGCTGGTCGTCGATCTGGCGGACGGAGTCTATTTCCACTATGCCAAGAAACGGTTCACGGCCGACGAGTTCTCCTACCTCGAACAGAACGACAACACGCTCTCGGTATTGGGCGAAGCGTTCGTCGAGAATCTGTGGGCCGTGCTTTTTGCCGTCGTGCTGATCGGGGCGCTGGCATGGGCCTACCGGAGAGTCCGGTTCGCTCCGTCGCGCATCCGCAGCGACCAGAACTATTTTCTGATCCATCTGCCTGTACTGGTGCTGGCCGTCGTGCTGGCGCTGGGCGGCATACGGGGCGGATTCAGCCGGCAGACGCGCCCCATTACGTTGAGCAACGCCACGCTGTACACTTCGTCGAATCTCAAGGCGAACCTCATCCTGAGCAATCCGTTCTGCGTGCTCCGGACGATGGGGAACAAAAAGATCGTCTACACCGAGTATTTCGGTCTCGACGAACTCGAGGCGATCTATTCGCCCGATCATTATCCGCAGCCGAACCCGCAGACCGATTCGTCGTCGCTGGCGGGGCGCAATGTGGTGATTTTCATTCTGGAGAGTTTCAGCAGCGAGCATTCGGCCCTGCTCAATCCCGATCTCTATCCCGACGGACAGGGGTTCACGCCTTTTCTCGACTCGTTGATGCGGGAGGGGTATTATTTCCGGAACGCGTTTTCCAACGGCCGCAAGTCGATCGACGCGCTGCCGTCGATCCTTTCGTCCATCCCTTCCTACCGGACGCCTTTCGTGCTGATGCCGCAGGCGTTGTCGAAAATGGAGTCACTGCCGTATCTGCTTGCCGGAGAGGGTTATCGGACGATGTTCTTCAACGGATCGAGCCGGGGATCGATGGGATTCGGCGCCTATGCCTCGCTGGCGGGCGTGCAGGATTATTACAGCCGGGAGGATTATGAGAAACGGTGCGGAACCGGCGACTTCGACGGCTATTGGGGCATCTGGGACGAGCCTTTCCTGCAGTACATGAGCGGTGTGCTTGGCGAGACTCCCCAGCCGTTCTTCGCGTCGGTCTTCACGCTCACGTCCCACCATCCGTTCGTCGTGCCGGACAAGTATGCCGACGTACTGCCGGAGGGGAAGACCAAAGTGCACCGGGGCGTGGCCTATACCGATTTGGCTCTGCGTCGTTTCATGGAGACATCGAGCCGCGAGGCGTGGTTCCGCAATACGATTTTCGTGTTCGTGGCCGATCATGTCTCGTCCGAGACGTTTGCGCCTAAGACGCTGACACCTACGGGAAACAGCCATATCCTTTGTCTGCTTTACACGCCGGACGGCGCTCTGCGGGGAGCGAACGAACGGACCGTCCAGCAGATCGACCTGATGCCCACGCTGCTCGGCCTGCTCGGGTACGAGAAACCCTATTTCGCTTTCGGACGCGATGTGTTTCGCGAGGCCGATCGTCCGGCGATGGCCGTCAATGCGATGAATGAGAACTATCAGGCGATCACCGATTCGCTCGTGCTGTTTTTCGACGGAGACCGCACGCTGTCGGCTTTCCTGCGGAGCGATACGCTCCAGCAGCACGATATATCGACGCCGAGGACCCCGCAGATCGAAGCGGCGGAGCGCGAGCTGAAGGCGAGGTTGCAGCAGTATTACCGTCACGTCTCGAAGGGCGATTATCTGGTGGACGGACGATAGTCTTTTTCGCGGATAACGTGTCGCAGTAGTCCGGAATCCGACGGCTGCCATGCGGGGACGGGCGGCAGCCGGAGACGGTCCGGAACAAGACTGTCCGGCAAGTCCGGTTTCAACGATTTCACCCCTGTCGGAGCGAACTCTGACAGGGGTGATTCGGTTTCGTGAGCTTGTCGGACAGTCTTTGCGGATGGTTTCCCGGTACCGGAAGCGCCGGTTTTGCGGGACGTTATTCCAGTGTCCGGAGCGTTTCCTTGAGCAGATTCCAGAATTTGTCTACCGAGGCGATTTCGAGCCTTTCGTCCGGCGAGTGGACGCCGCGCAGCGTGGGGCCGAACGACACCATCTCGAGCCACGGGTATTTCTGCAGGAAAAGTCCGCATTCCAGTCCGGCATGGATGGACCGTACGACAGGTGTCCGGTCGAACAGGTTCCGGTAGGCCTCGCAGACGATCGAGAGCAGACGGGAGTCGGGATCGGGATTCCAGCCGGGATAGCCGTCCGAGTGGGTTACGTGGGCGCCGGCGAGTTCGAGGACCGACTCCACCGAGGCGGCGGCCGCATCGCGGGCGCTCTGGATCGACGACCGTTGCGAAGTGGTGATTTCGATCAGCAGGTCGCCGACGAATTTCACCGAGGCCAGATTCGTCGAAGTCTCGACCATGCCTTTCATCGTCGGACTCATGGCCAGCGGACCGTTGGGCAGGCCGCAGAGCGCGTCGAGCAAAGCCCGTTGCGTTTCGAGATCGATGACCGTATCGGAAGCGGGCATTTCCGAAAGCGTGATTTCCAGCGCGGGTTCTACCGGGCCGTATTCGGTCCGAACGCCGTTGCGGTACTCTTCGAACAGCTCGTTCGTCCGTTTGGTTTCCCGGGAGGGTACGCCGAAGACGGCGAACGCCTCGCGGGGAATGGCGTTGCGAAGATTGCCTCCGTCGAAATATACGAGCCGCATATCGACCTGCCGTTCGGCCTGCCGCAGGAAGCGGGCGAGCAGCTTGTTGGAGTTGCCGCGGCCTTTCTCTATGTCGTCGCCGGAGTGTCCGCCGCACAGTCCCCCGATGTCGATACGGAAGAAATCGTAGTTGCGGGGTGCCTCTTCGCGGCGGTAGTTGAGCGTGGCCACCGTGTCGATGCCTCCGGCACAGCCGATGAAGATCTCGCCTTCGTCCTCCGAGTCGAGGTTGATGAGGTATTTGCCCGTAAGCATGCCTTCGCCCAGTCCGAAAGCGCCGGTGAGCCCCGTCTCCTCGTCTACGGTGAACAGGCATTCGAGCGGTCCGTGCGTCAGGTCGTCCGCATTCAGAACGGCCAGTGCGGCGGCCATGCCGATGCCGCAGTCGGCGCCCAGCGTCGTGCCCGTCGCCTTGACCCATCCTCCCTCGATCCGCGTGCGGATGGGGTCGGTTTCGAAATTGAAACTTACGTCGCTGTTTTTTTCGCACACCATATCCATGTGGCTCTGCAGAATGACGGCCGGCCGGTTTTCCATGCCGGGCGAGGCCGCTTTGCGGATCACGATGTTGCCTATGGAATCCTTGCGGTACTCCAGTCCGCGGCTTCGGGCGAAGTCGATCAGATAGGCGATGATTTTTTCTTCTTTCTTCGAGGGGCGCGGAACCTGTGTGATTTCGTGGAAGAAATGCCACACGTCGTGCGGGGCGAGACTTTCTATTTCGGACATTTTTCGAACGTTTTGTTTTTCCAAATATACGGATAAATCCGTTACTTTGTACGATCGACGTTAAAAGGACAGAGTATGACGGATTTCAGAGTCGGCCACGGATACGACGTACATGCGCTCGCGCCGGGGCTTCCGCTGCATTTGGGCGGCGTGGAGATCGAACACGAAAAAGGGTGTGTGGCCCATTCCGACGGCGACGTGCTGATCCACGCGCTTTGCGATGCGCTGCTGGGAGCGGCCGCGCTGGGCGATATCGGGCTTCATTTCCCGGATACCTCGGCCGAGTTCGAGGGGATCGACAGCCGTATTCTGTTGCGCCGGACGGTCGGACTGCTGCGCGAGGCGGGCTACGAAGTAGGCAATGCGGACTGTACGCTCTGTCTGCAACGCCCCAAGGTGCGGCCGTATATCGACTCGATGCGCCGGACGCTGGCCTCGGATATGGGGGTCGCGCCCGAGGCCGTGTCGGTCAAGGCCACGACGACTGAGCGGCTCGGATTCGTCGGTCGGGAAGAGGGGATCGAGGCGCATGCCGTAGTGGCGATTCGCCGGATAAAATAATAAGGCGGACGCTGTCCGGGTACGTTCTGCGGTCGGCTGGTTCCGTTGCGGATGCCGGCCCGGGAATATGCAGAGGGCGGTGCCGGTTCGGAGCGCGGTCTAAGGCTGCGGATGTCCCGGCCGGAATCGGAGAATGCAGGCGGGAACTCGGGCGCGTCGGAATATCGATTGTCTTTGCGGCGGCATGATCCGTTACGGAAGCCCAAAACAGCCGAATGAGAGTATTGAAATATATAATCGTGGGAATCATGATGACGGCGAATGTCGTTTCCGCTGCCGCACAGCAAGGCGGCGAGCCGTTCTTTTTCATTCAGTTGAGCGATCCGCAGTTGGGATTCATCGACGATAACCGTTCCTATACGCGGGAGTCGGAGCTGATGACGCTTTTCACCGATGCGATCGACCGGCTGAGACCTGCTTTCGTGGTCGTTACGGGCGATATGGTGCACGATCTGAACGACGGCGGACAGATCGCCGAGTTCGACCGGCTGATCGCCCGGATCGATCCGTCCGTGCCGGTCTATTTCACGCCGGGCAATCACGACGTGGGCAACAAGGCTGCGGATACGCTCGTCGATGCCTACATCGCACGATACGGCTACGACCGTTTCGCGTTCGCGCACGGCGATACGTACGTGATCGGGCTGAATACGCCGGTCATCTGGGCCGAATGTCCCGAGCGCGAACGGCGGCAGCGGAAGTGGCTTGCGGCGCAGTTGAGGCGGGGACACCGGTATGCCCATACGATCGTGCTGGGCCATCATCCGTTTTTCATCGAGACGGCCGACGAGAAGGACCGTTACGAGAACATTCCGTCGGTGCGCCGCAGCCGGTATCTCGATCTGTTCGCCCGCTACGGCGTGGACTGTTATCTGTCCGGCCATCTGCATTTCTGCGCTTCGGGCGTTTACCGGGACGTGCGGTTCCATACGGCCGGAGCCGCCGGACGTCCGCTGGGTAGCGACCGGTCCGGGTTCCGCGTGGTGAAGGTTTTCCCGGAAAGGATAGAGACCGATTATTACGGTTTCGACCGTCTGCCCGAACGGATCGACATGATCCCGTCCGGGAATTGAGGCCCGTATCGGGATTTCTCGACAATTTTTCGTTACTTTGTCCTTCCTTTCATATACTTTGCCGTATGGAGAACAAATTCGATTTCAGACGATGGATTCCCATCGTGGCGGCGCTGGTCGTCTTCGTTGCGATCAACCTGCTCTATTTCGCCCCGCAGTTCAAGGGCGAGACCCTTTTGCAGGGCGATGTGCAGCAATACAGGGGCATGGCCGAAGATATTCTCCGCCATCGCGATACGTACGGCGAGGATCCGCAGTGGACGGGCAATATGTTCGGCGGAATGCCGGCCTATCTCATCAATGTGAAATACGAAGGGACGACGATCAAGACGCTTTCCAAGGCCTTTTATTTTCTGGGACAACCCGCTTCGCTGATTTTCATCGCGATGGCCGCGTTTTTCTTCATGCTGCTGTGCATGCGTTGCAATCCGTGGCTGGGCATCGTTCCTGCGCTGGCATACGGTTTTTCCTCCTATTTTTTCATCATCATCGGGGCGGGGCACGTCACCAAGATGATGGCGCTGGCGTTCGCGCCGATGCTGTTCGGCGGCGTCTATTATGCGTTCAGGCGAAACATGTGGCTGGGGGCGGCGCTGACGGGCGTGTTCGCCTCCATCGAGATAGGAGTCAATCATCCTCAGATCACCTACTATTTCCTGTTCATCATCGTCGCGTTCTGGATCAACGAACTGATCGTGGCGCTGCGGGAAAAGACGTTGCCCCGTTTCGCCAAGACCACTGCGCTGCTGGCGCTCGCCGCCGTGCTGGCCGTGGGCAGCAACGCGGGTATGCTCTATTACATCCACTCGCATTCGTCTGAAACGATGCGGGGCGGCAGCGAACTCCGTGCGGACCGCGGGGACGGCGAGCACAAAGGGCTGGCAATCGACTATGCCACGCAGTGGAGTTACGGTAAAGCCGAAACGTTCGACCTGTTGATTCCCGATCTGTACGGCGGAACGTCCGAAGGCGGCTTCTCCGAGGACGGACAGGTGGCCGATGCGCTGGCCAAATATAATGCCCGTTCTCTGGCGACCCGTCTGCCCGGCTACTGGGGACCTCAGCCGTTCACTTCCGGTCCCGTCTATCTGGGTGCGGTGGCGATTCTGCTGGCCGTGCTCGCGATGTTCGTGCTCCGGGGACGGTCCAAGTGGTGGGTGGCCGTCGTGACGCTGCTGGCCGTGATGTTGTCGTGGGGCCATCATTTCATGGGACTCACGCGGCTGTTTTTCGATTGTTTCCCGATGTACGACAAGTTCCGCACCGTGTCGATGATTCTGGTCGTGGCCGAATGGACGGTTCCGTTTCTGGCGGCCGTCGTGCTGCAACGCATCTGGTGCGGGGAGATCGAGCGGGGACGCTTGCTCAAAGGACTCAAATATGCCGTATTCGTGACCGGAGGCGTGGCCTTGTTCTTCCTCGTCTTCGGCGGAGCCATGATGTCGTTTACGGGCAGCGGCGATCTGCGGATGGGGTTGCCGGACGACGTGCTGGCTGCCATGCGGGCCGAACGGGCTTCGATGATGCGTGCCGATGCGTTCCGCTCGCTGCTGTTTGCGGTGCTCGCGGCCGGGGTCGTGTGGTTGTTCGCCGTGCAGAAGATCAAGAAAACGGCTTTCGTACTGTCGCTGGCCGGATTGGTTACGGCCGATATGCTTCCGGTGGACCTGCGTTATCTGGGACCGGACCGGTTCGGTCCCGAGAGCCGGACGCGGATCGAGCCTACGGATGCCGACCGGCGGATTCTCGCCGATACGACCGGCGAGCCGGGATTCCGGGTGCTGAATCTCGCCGTCGATCCGTTCAACGATGCCTCGACCTCGTATTTCCACCGTTCGGTGGGCGGCTATCACGGGGCCAAGCTGCAACGCTATCAGGATATTATCGAGCGTCATCTCTCGAAAATGAACTGGAATGTCTACAATATGCTCAATACCCGCTACGTTATTTCGGCGGATCAGAACGGTGCGCTCGACGTGCAGCTCAATCCGAATGCCAACGGCGCGGCCTGGTTCGTGGAGCATGTGATGGCGGTGAACGGACCCGATGAGGAGATCGCTGCGCTCGATTCGGCGGATACCCGCCGTGTGGCTGTCGTGGACGACCGGTTTGCCGGGGCGCTCCGCAGTGTCGATGCGGCGGCCGATTCCACTGCCTCGATCCGGATGACCGAGTACAGGGCCAATCTGCAACGGTACGAATATACGGCTCCGGCCGAAGGGGTGGCCGTATTCTCGGAGATCTATTTCCCGCAGGGATGGACGGCGACGGTGGACGGCGAGCCTGCCTCTTATTTTCGGGCCGACTACCTGTTGCGCGGCATGGTGCTTCCGGCCGGGACGCATACGGTGGAATTCCGTTTCCGGGCGCCGCATTACGAGACGCTGACGACGGTGACGCGCATCTGTTCGTGGTTGTTGCTGTTCTCGCTGGCCGCGACCGCAGCTTTCGCCGTGAGGAAAAAGATGAAGGCGGGACAAACGAATTAGTACGTTATGGCAAGAGACAATAACAGGAGAATCAAACGGAAGGTGCGCAATGCGTACGTCGTCTCGACGGTCAGCATCGCGCTGGTCCTTTTTCTGCTCGGGGCCGTGGGCTATCTGATTCTGGGTGCGTTGGGCGCGACTCAGCGGCTCAAGGAGAACGTGACGGTATACGTCATGCTCGAGGAAGGCATCGCGCCGGAAGATTCCCTCGCGCTCAAGACCCGGCTGGAAGGACACGAGGCGGTCCGTTCCCTGCGATATATTTCGAAAGCCGAAGCCGCCGCCGAGTTCCGGACTTATCTGGGCGACGATTTCGTCGAGTTTCTGGAGCAGAATCCGCTGCCGAATTCTTACGAACTCCATCTTGCGGCCCGTTCGTCGGACCGGGGGGCGCTCTCGGCGCTCGAACGGCAGGTCGCTTCGTGGAACGGCGTGGACGAAGTGGTCTACCAGCGGAGCGTCGTGGAGCAGATCGCTTCGAATATCAACAAGTTCAACCTGATCCTGTTGCTGTTCGGCGCCACGCTGCTGTTCATTTCGCTGATCCTGCTCAACAACACGATCCGGGTGACGGTGTATTCGAAACGCTACATCATCCAGACGATGAAGTTGGTCGGCGCCACGCGCTGGTTCATCATGCGTCCGTTTCTCGGCAGCAGCATTCTGCAGGGAATCTATGCGGGCCTGATCGCATGGGGCATGCTTTCGGTTATGATCGTGGGACTGAACGAGGGCTTGCCGGAAGTCCGTTTCGTGACCGAACGGATGTATATCGCCGCGATCTACGGGGCGCAGATGGTCGGGGGAATCCTCATATCGTTGGTGTTCACCGGATTCGCCGTGCGGAAATTTCTGAGAATGCACACCTATAAAGCGTTTCTTTATTGATTTGCGGTACCGGGGCGGCGTGTCGTTTCCGGGCGATAAATTGTTTTGCGATGAATACGATGAAAAAGAAAACCGAAAACGTTTCCGAGGACATCGGACGGCAGCGAATGCCGCTGACATTCGCCAATTATAAATTGATGCTCATCGGTCTGGGCGTCATCGTGCTGGGATTCGTCCTGATGGCGGGCGGCGGAAGCGACGATCCGAACGTTTTCAACGAGGATATGTTCAGTTTCCGGCGCATCACGCTGGCTCCGATCTTGTTTAATGATACGGCGACCACCGAGATCTACACCATTATGAAGAAACCTAAAAAAGAGGAATAGCCGATGGAGGTATGGGAAGCGGTCGTCCTGGGACTCATCCAGGGGCTGACCGAGTTTTTGCCGGTGAGCAGTTCCGGTCATTTGCAGATTTTCAATACGTTGTTCGGTTTGCAGGGCGAAGAGAACCTGACGTTCGCCGTGGCGGTGCATGCCGCGACGGTGTGCAGTACGATCGTCGTGTTCCGTGAGGAGTTGTGGCAGCTCATACGGGGATTCTTCCGTTTCCGGTGGAATCCCGAGACGATTTACATCGCCAAGATCCTGCTGTCGATGATTCCTGTCGCCGTGGTGGGATTTTTCTTCAAGGATCAGGTCGAAGCGTTGTTCGCATCGGGGCTGCTCGTCGTGGGCATATCGCTGTTGCTTACGGCGGTGCTGCTGTCGTTTGCCTATTATGCCCGTCCGCGGGTGAAAACGGAGATTTCGTTTCGCGACGCTTTCGTCATCGGGATTGCGCAGGCCTGCGCGGCGATTCTGCCGGGACTGTCCCGCTCCGGTTCGACCATCGCCACGGGATTGCTGCTGGGCGACCGCAAGGAAGAGATCGCCCGGTTCTCGTTTCTCATGGTGTTGATTCCCATTCTCGGAGAGGCGTTGCTCGATGCGTTGAAGGGGGGATTCTCTCCGTCGGCGAGCGGTATCTCGACCCTCGCGCTCGTGGCCGGATTCTTCGCGGCGTTCGTGTCGGGCTTTCTGGCCTGCCGCTGGATGATCGGTTTGGTCAAGAAAGGCAAGCTGATCTATTTTGCCGTCTATTGTGCGGTCGTCGGGGCGGCTTCCGTCATTTATTCATTGCTCTAAACGCAGATTCGTTTTGAAACAACCTCTATTGCCCGATTTTCCTTTCGTCGAAGGATATGTGCTGCCTATCGACAAGCCGCTGGGATGGACTTCGGCGGATGTCGTCCGGAAAGTCAAAGTGTGGATGCGCCGGATCGGACATCGCAAGATCAAAGTAGGGCATGCCGGAACGCTGGACCCGCTGGCTACCGGCGTGCTGATCGTCTGCATCGGTCGGGCCACCAAGCAGGCCGAAGCGTTGCAGGCCGAACGCAAAGAGTATCTGACGACGATGGTGCTCGGGGCCACGACGCCGAGTTTCGACATGGAGCATCCGGTCGATCGGACCTTCCCGTTCGAGCATATCACGGAGGAGAGGCTGACAGCGGCGCTGCGGGAGATGGAAGGCGAGCAGATGCAGCTCCCGCCGGTGTTTTCCGCCAAACTCATCGACGGCAAACGGGCCTATGAGTATGCCCGCAAAGGGGCCGAGGTGGAAATGCGCCGCGCCCCGATCCGGATCGACGAGATGAAGATCGAGGCTTTCGATCTTCCTTCGCTCACGCTGCGCATCCGGTGCAGCAAGGGAACGTATATCCGTTCCATCGCCCGCGATCTGGGCGAGAAATTGGACAGCGGCGCCTATCTGAGCGCTTTGTGCAGGACGCGCAGCGGCGATTTCACGCTGGAGGATACCTATACGCTGGAAGAGGCGGAGCGTCTGCTGCTCGGCGACCGTGCGGCGCAGGAGACGTCCGGGGCGCAGGAGGCCTGAGTGCATTTCCCGGTCGCCTTTTCCGGAAGGGAAAGACGGCCCGTTTGCGGTAGCGGGACGTTTC
>UROX01000033.1 GCA_900549685.1 uncultured Alistipes sp. | reverse complement strand
GAGAGATAGGAAAGGATGCGTGCCTGTACAGTCTCTGCGTCCTGTCCGTGTAGGACGCAGCAGAAAAGTCCGAGCAATGAGGCTAAAAGCAGTTTTTTCATGGCAACGATATATGGGCGTTCGACATTTCGCCTCCGCTGTATGGAATTACGGTCCGAAGGTGCGTTTTATTGCCTGGTCCGGTCGTTTTCCGCGGATGCTTTTTCACAAAGGAAACGAAAATAAATGGAATTTCAACCGGCCCTTGCAAAAGATTCTGCGTCGGATCTACGGTTCGTCGGTCCGGATCGCTTCGGCCCTTGCGAGCCACAGCGCAGCGCTGGCATCGCTCGGCATCCGCCAGTCGCCCCGGGGCGACAGACTGACCGATCCCACTTTGGGACCGTCGGGCATGGCCGACCGTTTGAACTGCTGGACGAAAAAGCGGCGCAGGAACACGACGAGCCATTTTTTGATCGTCGCCGGGGCATACCGCTCGCCGAAGGCGTGCCGGGCGATGAAGAACAGTTTTTCGGGCGGTACGCCGAACCGCATGAAGTGGTACAGGAAGAAATCGTGCAGCTCGTAGGGGCCCACCAGATCTTCGGTACGCTGGGCGATGTTGCCCTGTTCGTCGGCAGGCAGCAGCTCGGGGCTGATGGGCGTGTCGATGATGTCGAGCAGCCACGGCCGGGTCGTTTCGTCGGCCCGCGTCGAGGCGAACCAGCCCACCAGATGGCGGACCAGCGTTTTGGGTATGCTGCAATTGACGCCGTACATCGACATGTGGTCGCCGTTGTAGGTGGCCCATCCCAGCGCCAGTTCCGACAGGTCGCCCGTGCCGATGACCATGCCTCCGGTCCGGTTGGCGAGGTCCATCAGGATCTGGGTGCGTTCGCGGGCCTGTGCGTTTTCGTAGGCGACGCTTCTGTCATCGGGGTCCAGCCCTATGTCTGCGAAATGTTGCAGGCAGGCGGCCCGGATGTTCGTCTCGCGGATTTCGACGCCGAGGGCCTGCATGAGGCCTATGGCATTGTCGTAGGTGCGGTCCGTCGTGCCGAAGCCTGGCATCGTGACGCCCAGAATGCGTTTGCGGGAGATGCCCAGCAGGTCGAACGTTCCGACCGTGACGAGCAGGGCCAGCGTGGAGTCGAGTCCTCCCGAGATGCCGATGACGGCCGACCGGGCGTTCGTATGGCGGATGCGTCGGGCCAGTCCGGCGCATTGGATGCTGAAGATTTCTTCGCACCGACGGTGCTTGCCGTCGTCGTCGGACGGAACGAACGGCAGGGGATCGTAGCGGCGCAGCAGCGGATATTGCCGTTCGTATTCGGGCAGTTCGAAAGGAACGGTCCTGAATTCGGGCATAGGACCGTTGTAGACGAACGTGTTGGTTTTGCGGCGCAGTGCGGCGAGACGTTCGAGGTCGATGTCGCAGCAGACGAGCCGGCTGCCGGGGACGAACCGTTCGGCCTCTTCGAGCAGGACACCGTTTTCGGCGATCATGCCGTTGCCAGCGAACACCACGTCGGTGGTCGATTCGCCGTACCCGGCCGAGGCGTAGAGGTAGGCCGATACGGTGCGGGCGGACTGTTGTCTGACCAATTCGCGCAGATAGTCGTGTTTGCCGACCATTTCGTTGCTTGCCGACAGGTTGATCAGCACGTTGGCTCCGCGGACGGCCTGCAACGACGAGGGCGGAATGGGCACCCAAAGGTCTTCGCACAGCTCGATGCCGAGGCAGACCTCGCCGCTGCGGAACAGCAGCCGCGACGAGACGGGGACCGTCTGTCCGCACAGCGTGACGGTCTCTGTACGCAATCCGTCGCCCGAGGCGAACCAGCGGACCTCGTAGTATTCGTTGTAGTTGGGCAGGTATGTTTTGGGTACCAGACCGAGCAGCTTTCCGCGGCAGAATACGGCGGCCATGTTGTAGAGCCTGTCGTCGATGGCGACCGGAAGGCCGGCTACGGCTACGGCGGGGCAGTCGGCCGTCCGTTCGAGCAGGGTCTCCAGGGCCTCCCGGGCTTCGGCGATGAGCAGAGGCTGGCCGAACAGATCGCCGCAGGTGTATCCCGTGACGGAGAGTTCGGGAAAGACGACGACCGATGCGCCCTGCTCGCAGGCTTTCCGCAGCAGCTTCTCGATTTCGGCCGTGTTGTGACGGCAGTCGGCCACTTCGATTTCCGGTATGGCGGCAGCGACTTTCAGAAATCCGAAATTCATGGAATGGGGTGTTTTGGTCCGCCAAAATTAATGAAAATCGACGGATTCCGCCCTCCGGGTCCGACAATATCGCCGGAAACGTTCGGCGGGGTCGCCCTCGGGGTGCGTGCATGATTCGTCTTTCTTGCCCTATATCGACGGTTCGGGACGGATGATTGGCCGGTCTCCCTTTTTTCGACAGGTCCCGGTAGGACGGGTAAAACGAGGCGGCACGGGAGGAGGGTCCGGAACCTGTGTTTGCGCCGCGGTGGCTGGCGGAATAAGTAGCTTCAGGATACGGAAGCGGGCTGCGGAAGTTTCGCCGCGATGTCGGGCCGGTCGGGCAGGGGTGTTTTTCCGTGCCGGTCGGGGGGCGTTTCGGACGGCATTCTTAATTCTCCGGTGGAACGGGGCATCCGGATGTACGGTCTGTGGTCGCGGGCAATTCCCGTCTCCGCGGGGAAAACGCAGCGGAAGTACGGAGACGCGACATTTGAGTAGGTCGTTGAGGCATGATGTCGTGCGGTCGCCTCTCCGGAAAGGACCGGCATGCGGTCGCTCTATCGCTTCGGCTCAGTTCGTTCGGCCGGACCGCGGTTTTTGTGGCCGGTCAGTACGGTCGATTCGATGCCGGGAAGCAGCGATTTCCACAGGTAGTTGAACTGCGAGCGGTACGGGTTCCGGGTGCAGGTGCCCGTGCCCTCGCGCAGTTTTCCCTGTTCCGGATTCGATTTGCGGATCAGCCAGTCGTCGGCCAGCGCCGAGAGTATCCGCCGCTCGCGGAATTCGCCCCGTTGGTTCTCTTTCATAACCGAAATGTCCAGTCCGTCGTAGAGCAGTCGCATCGAAACTGTCGAGCGGAGCGTGTCGCCTTCGATGCGGAACTGCATTCCGTCGATCCGTCCCGCGTCGAAGCGGATGCCGCCGAGCGGTTCGGTCGTCTCGTTCATGGCCTTCGGGTCGAGCTGTTCCATACGACCCTCGACGTCGAACCGGGTACCGGTCGAGTCGGCTGGAAAACGGAAAACGGCTCGGAGCCTCGCCGTGTCCATCAGTCGTCCCCGGACTTCGAGCCGCAGGCGCGAAGTGTCGTCCGCATCGGCAGCCATCGTCCCTTGCAGCGAGTCGAAAAATACGGCGCCTGCGACCGTTCCCCGTGTCGGAAGCTCCTCGTACCGGGCTTTCGCGTTCGAGAGCGCGACCCGGCCGATGTCCGTCCGGAAGGGCATTCGTTGCAGGGTCTGGAAAAAGAGCGGTTTGTAACGTTCCTGTCGTGCGATCTGCCGGTTTTTGTAACTGGAAATATCCGCGCTGCCGATTGTCAGGCTGTCGGCACGGAGCGTCTTTTCGCGTACGGCCGAAGCGAAATCGATCCCGTGGCCCTCGATTCGTCCGGTCTCTATCCGGGTCCAGTCCGCGTGGCCCGGTGCACGCGAGGCGAACTCGTCTTTGGGATATTGCGGCAGCAGGCGGAAGGCTTCGATGGAAAGGGTACCCCGTTTCGTGTCGAGGGCGACCGTGTCAGCCTGAAGCCGCATGGAACCTCGGCCGTAGATATACTCCATACGCCGCACCGAGAGCACGAGCGCCGTTCGGGAGAGACTTTCCGGATCGGGGACCGACAGGGCCGATTCGATGCCGCCGGTTTCGAACGAAATGCCTGTGGCCCGCCGGCAGGTTTCGTGTCCGTTGTCCGTGCGGCAGATTTCGAGGCTGCCTTCGTCGATGGCGATGCGTCCGACGGAGATCGTCCCTGTCGTGTTTTTCTTCGTAGCGGAAGGCTGCGGGGCAGTCTTCCGGTCGGCGAATGCGATCGAAATGTCGGGGCGCTCTATGTCCAGGCTGCCGATGGTGATCGACCGGGCGCCGTCTTTTCCGGTCGATCGCGCATTGTCGATGGCGATGCGTCGGATACGGACGTCCAGGTTTTTCAGGCCAGGGTAGCGGGCGTCGCTCCGGCTGCTGTCTATGGCGATACGCAGGTTTCGGATGCGGAGCGAGCGTCGCAACGGATTGAAACCGATGCGTTCTGCCTCGACGGTGGCTTGTTCGCCGGCAAGGCGCCGTATTTCGCCGAGGACGGTTTTCCGCACCGCATATCCGATGCCGGCCCATGCGCCCGCTGCGATCAGCAGGACGGCGACGCCGACGATGGTCGCCGTCCTTTTTTTGTTTTTACCCGGTCGGTTCATGTTCTCTGCTTTGTTTTGCTGCGGTATGTCTTTCGATATGCCGGTCCCCGTTGCCTTCCGTCTTGCTTTTCGGCGGCTTCGCCTTTTTTGTCCGTGGCTGCGGAGGTCGGAGCAGAAATGTGTTGCCGGAGACGTAAGTTCGTCGAGGCGTGCAATTGTTTTCTGCTGCACGGGGATTTCGGTCATGTCTTTTCCCGAAAAGGGCATGCAATTATCTTTCCAGTTCGGACGGAACGGGACGATTCGGATGCGCGGCCTGTGGTGCGGGGCGTCTCGGTCGGGGAAAATACGGACGGAACCCTTGCGGCAAGGTAGGAAGAGGGACACATACCGTTCATATCCGGCGACGTTTCGGCGGTCGGATTATCGTCCGGATGTGTCGTCCTCGGCGGGAGGGCGGTGCGGCTGGAGATGTTTTTCAATTGAAAGGGGATCGTGCGGCCGGCGGAAAAGAAGAATCCGGAAAAAGTTCCGGACGCGGTTCGCGCGACGGGACTTTTCCCGAACTCTTTTGTGCGGTTTTTCGTCCGGCGGCAGGACGGAGGCTATGCGTGATGGTGTCCGCAGACATGTCCGTCGGCGGAATCTCCGTGGGCATGGCAACTTTCGCCCGAATCGGCGATTCCGCCGGCGAGATAGGCCTCGGCCAGCGGACGGACTTCGCCCGAGCAGCCGCGGAAGACCTTTATGCCGTGCCGGCCCAGTACGTTCAGTGCGCCGGCACCCATGTTTCCGGCGAGCATGACCGTCACGCCTTTTTCCTGCAACACCGAGGCGATGCCGCTCTTGCATCCGCACCCCTGCGGGGCGGGCAGCGATTCGGGTTCGCCCGCGATGCGGCCGTTTTCGACCGTGAAGATCGAATAGCTTTCGCAGTGGCCGAAATGGTCGTCCACCGCACCGTTCCGGGTCGGAACGGCGATTCTGAATGTATTCATAGTCTGTATCGATTGGATGATCGTGCGTGGGGTACGCGCCTGTTCGGGGACGGCCAGACCGACGCCCGATGCCCGGAGCCGGTCGAATGTCTTGGCCCCGAACCGGCCGGCCACGACCGTCCGCACGCCTTCGCGGACGAGTCTGTCGGCCATGTTTTCTCCGGCTCCTTCAGGGGCGTCCCGATACGGATTGTCGATCGGAACGAGGTCGCCCGTCTCCGGGTCGAAAACGAGGTAGTGCCGGCAACGTCCCGCATAGGGCGAGACCGGTCCGTCCGGCGAGAGGCTGTCGGCGGCGACGGCCGTTTTGCCGGGCCGGTTGTCGCTGCCGGTCCGCATTCCCGTAGCCGGATCGATGCCGCACAACGGACAGACCGTCGTTCCGTCCGCAGGGACGAAGCGGACGGAACAGCGTGCGCACCGTTTCCAGCATATCGTCTCGAAGCATCCTCCTGCGAAACGGATGGGACGTCCTTCGACGAGAGCTTGCGCGATTTTCCGGCGTGCGTTTTCGTAGATCCGCGTGAAGGTCGGACGCGATACGTCCATCCGCTCGGCCGCTTCGGCCTGGGTCAGCCATTCGTAATCGCACAGGCCGAGGGCCTCGTACTCCTCGATACGCAGGACGATGCTTTCTTTCTCCGCTTGCGGACAGCCCGCGGGATCGAATCCCGCGAAGTGGGGCGTCGCTCGGACGATTCTCGTTTTTTTCTTTCTGCCCATTTGTTCGGTCGGTCGGAGGACAAATATAATGAACATTTGTTCGAAATGCAAGTCGGCGGTCCGGAATTCGGCCGGCGGTTCCGGTCGGCTCTCCCTCCGGCAGTTTCTTGATCGGCGCGGCGGAAGAAAAACGGCCGGAGGAAAGAGTGCGGTCCGGCCGGTCGTTTTTGTCGTTTCCGGGGGTGCGGAGCGTACGATTTTTTGATACATTTGCACCGGTGGAAAAACGCTCTTCCCCCGTTCCGTCCGGGCCGGGGAGAAGACGTAGGCCGCTGTATCGAAACGTTGGTCCGAGGATGATGGAAAGCGAAGACGAATTGAAAAAGACCGGGCGGTTCATCGCCGAATATGCCGCACGTCTGCTGGGGGCCGGTGTCCATACGTCGCGTGTGGTCCGTAATTCCAAACGCATCGGACGCTCCCAGGGAGTGGCGGTCCGCATGACGACGCTGCAGAAGACGCTCGTCATGACACTCTGCTCGCCGTCGGGCGAGTCCGTCTATACCGAAGTGATCGACATTCCCGCCTTGCCTATCGGTTTCGAACTCAATTCCGACCTCAGCGCACTGAGCTGGGAGGCCTGCGACGAAGGGCTGTCGCTCGAGGAGCTGCGGAGACGTTACGAACGGATCATTTCCAAACCCCGGATCGACCCGATGTTCGTGCTGGTGGTCGTGGGGCTGGCCAACGCTTCGTTCTGTAAACTGTTCGGCGGCGACTGGACGGCCGTGGGCGTCGTGTTTACCGCTACGCTCATTGGGTTCTATACCCGCCAGCGGATGCAGTTGCGCGGTATCAACCATTACATCGTTTTCGTCGTGTCGGCCTTCGTCGCGTCGATATGCGCTTCTTCGGCGCTGATGTTCGATACGACGGCCGAAATAGCCATCGCCACGAGCGTGCTCTATCTCATTCCCGGCGTGCCGCTCATCAACGGCGTGATCGACATCGTCGAAGGACACATCCTCATCGGGTGTACGCGGCTGATCCACTCTCTGCTGCTGGTCTTCTGTATCGCCGCCGGCCTGTCCGTTACATTGTTGTTGGTCAAAAACAGTCTGTTATGACGCCGATCGATATTCTTTCCGACGGTTTTTTCGCGGCTGTGGCCGCCATCGGTTTCGGAGCCATCTCCGATCCTCCGATGCGGGCTTTTCCCTATATCGCCGCACTCGCTGCCGTGGGGCACGCCCTGCGCTTCTGTTTGATGAACGGTCTGGGCGTCGATATCGCTACGGCTTCCCTCTGCGCATCGTTCGCCATCGGCATGGGCAGTCTGTGGTTCGGCGCCCGGGTGCGCTGTCCGATGACGGTGCTCTACATCCCGGCCCTGCTGCCGATGGTGCCGGGCATGTATGCCTACAAGATCGTGTTTTCGTTGATTATGTTCATGCAGAATCTCTCCGACCCGGTGGCCGGCGAACGATATATGCAACAACTGTTTCTCAATGCCGTGGTCTCTTGCAGCGTGATTTTCATGCTCGCGCTCGGAGCCACCCTGCCGATTTTTCTTTTCAACGACAGGGCCTATTCGCTGACTCGGCGCAAAAAATAACGAGGGGAGAACGACACGATGGAAATTTTCTGGAATACGATCGCGCGATACAATGCGGGCACATGGCCGGTCCAGATCGTTCTGGTCGCGACGGCCGTCGTGCTCACCGTACTGCTCTATCGCAGGCCGACGCGCACTGTCCGGATGTCGATGAAGCTGTATCTGGCCCTGCTCAACGGCTGGATCGCGGCGGTTTACTATGCCGTCTACTGCGTACAGCGGGGCTACTCCTATATCCCGGCCTTTATCTGGGGCGCTATGGCGCTGGTGTGGGTCTACGATCTGTGTACGGGATATACGACGTTCGAGCGGACCTACCGTCACGACCGTTTCACGGGAGTGCTCTATCTGCTTCCGTTTCTCTATCCGGTGTGTTCCCTGCTGCGGGGACTCGAATTTCCGGGGATCACGACGCCCGTAATGCCTTGTTGCGTGGCCGTGTATACCGTCGCCCTGTTGCTGGCTTTTTCCCGGCGGGTGAACCTGTTCGTGATTCTTATCCTGTGCCATTGGGCCATACTCGGCCTTTCGAAAGTATATTTCTTCCGCATGCCCGAGGATTCGCTGCTGACATGCAGCATCGTGCCGGCGCTCTATTTCTTTTTCAAGGAATATATCGACACGCATCTCGACGCTACGACCAAACCCGACGCCCGGACCATGCACCTGCTGCTGATTCTCCTCTGTGTCGTGATCGGCGTCTTTTTCGCTCTGGCGATTGTCCACGAGCTGGGCGGAAATCGTTGTTGAGTTCCGGTCCGACCGGCCGTTCTCGACGGTCGGATGTTACGGGATCGATGATCCGACGGTTGTCGTGCCGGTCGGTTTTTCGGACGCAAGGGAGTCGTAATTTCCCGTTCCGGATTATCTTTGCGGGAAAGATATTTCGCCGATGAGAAAAATTTCGAACAGCGAACTGGGCCGTCCTTCGGCCGAGGAGTTCGCCCGTATGCCCAAATGTCCCGTGGTCGTCGTGCTCGACGACGTGCGGAGCCTCAATAACGTAGGCTCTTTTTTCCGTACCTGCGATGCCTTCGCTGTCGAGAAACTCTTTTTGTGCGGTATCACGGCCACGCCGCCGCACCGGGATATTCACAAGACCGCGCTGGGGGCCGAGCTGACCGTCCCGTGGGAGTACGTCGCCGATGCGGCCGAGGCCGTGCGCCGGCTCCGGGCCGAGGGGCGGAAGGTGCTGGCCGTCGAGCAGGCCGAAGGCGCCGTCCGGCTCGGGACATGGAAGACGGAACGGGGCGGCCGTTACGCGCTGGTGTTCGGCAACGAGGTGCACGGCGTGCAGCAGGCAGTCGTCGATCTGTGCGATGGTGCCGTCGAGGTGCCCCAGTCGGGAACCAAACACTCCATCAATGTTTCGGTATGCGGGGGCGTCGTGTTGTGGGAAGTCTACCGGCAGTGGCTTTCGGCCGATGAATAATCGAATATCGGGGCGATTTGTTGCCCGTTGTCGATTATAATTCTACATTTGCGCCGAAACAATCGCGATTGTATGCTTCGGTAGGCCGACATTCGTCGCAGCCGTCTCGTTTTTCGGACTGAGACAAGCGGGGAGCGGTTCGTGTGGCCGCGAACGGCTGGGGGCGGAATCAGACGAATACAGCCGGAGATGCCGGTCCGTCGAAGATGCAATCGCCGCCAAAAACTACTTAACCATGTCAAGTGACAGCAAAACCAGAGTGGTAACCACTTATCGCCTCCGGGAGATGAAAGCCCGCGGCGAGAAAATATCGATGCTCACCTCCTACGACTACTCAATGGCCCGTATCGTCGATGGGGCCGGTATGGACGTTATTCTGGTGGGCGATTCGGCGGCCAATGTGATGGCCGGCTACGAAACGACCGTTCCCATGACGCTCGACCAGATGATCTATCATGCCCGCAGCGTGACGCGTGCGGTGAAACGGGCGTTGGTCGTAGTGGATATGCCGTTCGGCACCTATCAGGGCGACCCGAAAGTGGCGCTCGCCTCAGCCGTGCGCATCATGAAGGAATCCGAGGCCGACGCGCTCAAACTCGAGGGGGGAGAGGAAATTCTCGAGTCGGTCGAACGCATCCTTTCCGCCGGAATTCCCGTGATGGGACACTTGGGTCTCACGCCCCAGTCGATCCATAAATACGGCACGTACAGCGTGCGGGCCAAAGAGGAGGCCGAGGCCGAGAAGCTGGTGCGCGACGCCCATCTGCTCGAAAAGGCGGGATGCTTCGGTATCGTGCTCGAAAAGATTCCCGCCGCGCTGGCTACGCGTGTGGCATCGGAGCTGGAGATTCCGATCATCGGCATCGGAGCCGGCGGCGGCGTGGACGGACAGGTGCTCGTCGTCCACGATATGCTGGGCATCAACAACGGATTCTCGCCGCGCTTCCTGCGCCGTTATGCCGATCTGTATACGCAGATGACGGACGGTGTGAGCCGATATATCGAAGATGTGAAAAGCGGGGATTTCCCCAACGAAAAGGAACAGTATTAGCAGCCGGTGTTTTTCGGCGGCGGGGCGCATCCGGCGGGGTGCGCCCCGCTTTTCGTTTGGCAGGTATACGGAGAAGATTATGGCTGCCGAAGACGGAGGGATACAGGGGAAATGATGCCTTTGGGTTGCTGACGGCGATTTCCTTTCCCGGCTTTATTTGTCAGCGGCTTCGGCCTTGTTTCCGGGGCGGATTCCTTTTCGGATTTCCGATACGACGATCTGCGAAACGCTTCTGAGAACGGGAAACGATCTCATGTCCGAGCGGGCCGGCGACTCTGTATTCGGGCGGACGGACGTCGTTGCCTGCGCCTTGTTTTTCGGGCTGTGTTTTCGTTCCTTCCGTCGGGGTGGAGTGGGCGAGCGGCCTGTGCGTCTGTGTCTGCGGACGATGCCGGCAGGAGTTGAGGATGCCGCCATCGTATGCCGTATGTGTTCCGACGGAAATCGAATGCGACATCTGCCCGGTTCGAAATCCTTGGCCTGCAGGGGCGGTCGAAGGCCGCAGCGATGACTGTCGAAGCAAAAAACGGCATCCTCCTCCGGTGATCGTCGGTGCGGCGCTTCGCACGATTGTCGGAAATGCGGCCGAAGATCGTGGGGGTGTGAAAGCATGCCGTCGTTTCGTCTCGACGGAGAATCGCCATCGAGAACTGCACGATCAGGAGCGGTCGTCCGTCGCCTGCGGGCGGTCATCCTGTTCGGAACGTTCGCTGCGGGAGAGGGACGGCAGGCTGTCTGCGGAACTTTCTATGACGAACAGATCGCGGTCGGGCCACTCTTTGACTTTGGCCAGGGCCTGTTTCATCATCGCCGATATTTTTTTCGGGAATCGCGATCCGGCCCAGGAGCTGGTGTTGGAGACGAAGACCCACGTGTACCCGTCGTGCTGGCGTTTGAGCATGGCGCTCGATCCCGAGAGCGATCCGGTGCGCGACCAGTCGTCGCTGTCGGTCGTCTGCATCCAGCCGATCGGGTAGCGGCCCTTGTCCCGGGCCGTCATATAGGCGATCGTGGCCGGACGCAGAATGTCGGGTCTCGAGTCGAGCGGGTCGATGGCCGTGATGAATTTCATCAGCTCCGTGGGCGAGGCCACCCATCCTCCGGCTCCGCTGAGGACCTGCAGGTCGCAGCCTCCGTAACAGTGGGGAACGAGCCGTCCGCTGCCGTCGTAGGCCTCCACCGGTTCGGTATCTTCCGGTTCGTAATAACGCACCTCGTTGGGGAATCTTTCGTCGTAGCTCGACCGGCCGATGTGCATGTCCCGGCAGCCTATGGGGGCCAGTATGCTGTCGCGGATGTAGCTTTCGTAGGGAATGCCGCTGGCTTTCTCGATAACCTTGCTCAACACGACATATCCCAGATTGGAGTAGAGGTTGCTCTCGCCCGGGGCGTATCGCAGGCGTGTTTCGGCCGCGTACCGCACCATCTGGTCGAAATCGACGGGCGGATCGATGCCCAGCTGGCGGGCGACGCTTACGGAGTGGAACAGCGGATCGCCCGCCCGGATCGAGTAGCCGCCCTGATGGCGTAACAGATGTTCGACGGTGATCTTTTCGATCCGTCTGTCGCGGATGTTGCGGAAAAGAGAGTCGTCGAGAATCCCTTCCGGACCGAATACGCGGGCATCGAGCGAGAGGCGACCGTTTTCGCACAGTTTCATAATGCCGGTGGCGGTGATGAGTTTCGACAGGGATGCGATCCGGAAAATATGCCGCACGTCCATCGGGACGCCCGCTTCCTTGTCGGCCCATCCGAAACCTTTGCTGTACAGCAGTCTGCCGTCTTTCATTACGGCGATCGAGGCTCCGGTGATCTCCCATCGCAGCATGAAATCCTGCACGACGCGTTCGAATGTTTCGGCTTCTTGGAGTTCCGAATGGGTGTTGTCCAGCAGATGGTTGATGCCGGCGGGGATGAATGTCTCCTCCGTGTCGTCCTCGTCGGTTCCGGTGGCGGTGCGGAAACTTCGCTGCAATGTGAAAACCGTCAGCGTCAGACACAGAATCCAGTAGAGTCGTCGTATCGTTCTCACGGTTCGGTCCTCCCGTTTTGTTTGCTGCGTCGCCGGGCTGCCATGACGACGGTCGCTGTGAGTGCGGTTCCGAGAGCGGGTACGACCCACGAGAACTCTCCGCTCCGGCCGTAGGAGTGCAGCCCCGAGAAAAAGTGGTTCACGCCGAAAAATGTCATGAGCACCGAGCCGAAGCAAACCACCGAGAGCGTGTCGAAGGTCAGCGGTCCGGCCATGCGCGGAATGAACCGGGCGTGTACGGCGATGGCGTATACGACCATCGTGATGAGCGCCCAGGTCTCCTTGGGGTCCCATCCCCAGTACCGTCCCCACGACTCGTTGGCCCATACCGCTCCGAAGAAGATGCCGGCGGTGAGCAGGGCCAGTCCGGCGATCATCGACATCTCGTTGATGATCCGTATCTCTCTCAGGTCGCGACCCGCTATCGTGGCTGCCAGCGAGGTCAGTCCGCAGGCGGCCGAAATGCCGAAGAAGCCGTAGCTGGCCGTGACGACCGAGACGTGGATCATCAGCCACCGGGACTTGAGGACCGGAACCAGCGGCGTGATCTGCGGATCGAGCCAGCTGAGGTTCGAGACGAACAGCGCCACGCCGCCCAGCAGGGCCGAAAGCGCCAGCGCGGGCAGCGACCTTCGGGAAAAGACGATGCCTCCCAGCACGGCGGTCCAGGCCACGTATACCATCGACTCGTAGGCATCGGTCCACGGGGCGTGTCCGCTGATATACCACCGCAGCCCCAGCCCCGCAGTGTGGGCGGCGAAGACGAGCAGTATGCCTGTCGAGAGTATTTTTTCCGCAGCGGCGGAGAGTCGTCCTCCCCGTCGTGCCGCGCTCCGCAGCGAAACGAACAGCAGCAGCGCTCCGCAGAGCAGGTAAAGCCGGAACGCCGTCCGGAAAATGCCGGTCCGGTTGTAGAGAATCTCGGCCCCGATCCGCGTGCCGTCGATCCGGGCATGCGTGTGCTGGTAGTCCGCTATGGCGTCCAGCGCCTCGTCCGTCCGGCGGTCGTCGCCGGAGCGTACGGCCGCCTTGTAACCGGCGAACAGAGCGGCGATGCGGGCGGAGTCCTCCGGAGCGCATTGCGCCGTGTCGCCCGGCGACAGCCAGTGCCGGCCGTCGTCCGCGGGAAAGAGTGGACACATGCGGCCTTCGAGCAGGGCGTATAGGATGTTGGCCTTCTCGTCCAGTTTCAGATACTCCTTGTCCGCTTTCGTGCGGGCCGCGGGGGAGAGGGCATAGATTTTCTCGATCTTTTCGCCGAGCCGGTACCGTCCTTCGGCATCGAATAGCGAGGCGAGGGCGATATGCCGGTCGGCCGCGCCCAGTTCCTCGGCCATCCGTTGCGATTCGAGTCGGAGGATCGGTTCCCGTCTCCATCGGTCGGGATCGGTCAGGATGCCGGACAATACCTCGCAGGCCGTCCGTCCGTCGTAGCGGTCGCTGCGGCGGAGCTTGCGCAGAATGTCGGACGCATAGCTGTCCACGGGTTCGATCCGCCCTTCCGGCGACAGGACGGCCAGCGAGCCGAACCGGGCTGCGGTCGTTTCTCTTTCGGATCTTGTCCGCCCGTCGGTGCAGGCCGCGGACATGAGCGTGGCGGAGATCAGCGCGATGGCGACCGCATTCTTACTCAGCGAGGCGTATAGCGTCCGCAGTCGCGATCCGCGCCGCAGGAGCGTGGCGATCAATCCAGCCAGAAGCAGCAGGTAGCCCGTATAGGAGACGGCCGTTCCCGCCGGGTCGTAGCCGACCGTGAGGATCGTGCCCTTTTCGTCCCCGTCGTAAGAGGTCTGGTACAACCTGTATCCGCCCACGCGGGCGATGTTGTTCATAAAAATCTTCTGCGAGAATACCCTGTCCCGGTAACGGATCGTCACGTCGCTTTCATAAGAGGACGGGCTGCGGGAGCCTGCGTAACGACTCAACGTGAAACGGTCGAGCGTCACGCTGAACGGCACTTCGCGCGATTGCCGCTGACGGGTCATCATCCGGTTCGAGGTCTCGCCTTCGCGGAGGTGCATGTATCCCTCGAACCCCCACAGGTGCGTGATGCCGGCTCCGGCCAGCGTGACGACAAGTCCCCAGTGGAGCAGCAATACATCCCATCTTTTCCGTGCCGCGAGCCGCATCCGGTGCCCGACGAAGACGAAGCTGGCGACCAGCATGGCCAGCAGCGCGGCGAACCACCACGAATGATAGACGACCGCGGCGGCAGCTTCGGCATTGACGAGGGCTTCGACGAGCGTGGCTCCGGCCATGGCCAGCGCGAAAAGCAGCAGCAACACCGCCGCCGTGCTCCACCGGCTGAAAAATTCCTTGATCTCGCCCGCCGTATTCGTCCGTCCCATCCTGTCGTGCTTTTGCATCGCACGGAAGCCTCCATGCTATGCAAAGATACTTTTTTGAACCGAAAAATCCTTCCGGCACGTCGGAAAAAAACGGACCTCGAATACCGTATTCGCCCAAATATCGCTATTTTAGTGGCCTGAACGGCGCATGCCGCTCGAACGTTCACTAAATACACATTCGAAATGAAAAAACTCTTCGCTTTCACGCTGGCCCTCTGGGCGGCTACCGCCTGTTGCGACAAACCGCAGCAGGGCGCTCCCGAACTTTACGACGCTGCCGCGTTCGATACCGTCATCGACGGACGGGCCGTGTCGCTCTACACGCTGAAAAACGAGGCCGGAATGACGGTGCAGATCACCAACTACGGTGCGACGATCGTCGATGCGTGGGTGCCCTCCCGCGACGGATCGTTCGTGAACGTCGTGCTGGGCTATCCGTGCATCGCCGACTATTTCGTGCCCGAAAACACGTTCGCCGGATCGGTCAAGGGACGTTATGCCAATCGCATCGCCAACGGCCGGTTCACGCTCGACGGACAGGAATACACGCTGGCCGTCAATAACGGACCCAACACGTTGCACGGCGGACTCGTCGGATTCAGCGAAAGAGTCTGGGAAGCCCGTCCTTTTACGAACGACCGGGGCGAGCAGGCCGTCGAACTGACCTATGTTTCGCCCGACGGCGAGGAGAATTTCCCCGGTACGCTGACCGTGAAGGTCGTTTACAGCGTGACAGCCGATAACATCCTCTCGATCGACTATTCGGCGCAGACCGATGCGCCCACGGTGCTCAACCTGACCAACCACGCCTATTTCAACCTGAACGGCGACCACAAGAAGAGCGTGAACACGCACGAGGTGATAATCTACTCCAACCTGTACACGCCCACCGATTCGACGCTCATTCCTACCGGCGAACTCGCTTCGGTGGGAGGCACGGCGCTTGATTTCCGTCGGCCGGCCGCTATCGGTTCGCTCGTGCTGGGCGACGATGAGGTCTTCGATTACCGTTACGGCTACGACCACAATTACGTCATTCACCGTGACGGGCCGGGCGTGTCGCCTGCCGCCGAGGTATACGAACCCTCGACGGGAGTGGTTATGAGCGTACAGACCGATATGCCGGGCATCCAGTTCTTCACGGGCAAATCCCGCCTGCAGCAAGACGAGACCTCGCCTTACTACCGCTCGTCCATCGCGCTCGAGGCCCAGAACTATCCCGATGCGCCCAATCACGAGAATTTCCCGTCGGCCGTACTGCGTCCGGGCGAGACGTACCGTCAGACGACCCTCTACGGTTTCTCGGTGCGTTAGTCCGTCCGGTCCGTCCGGACTCGAATGAAAGAGGTGTCCCGCTGCGGCGGGACACCTCTTTTCTTTTCGGTTATGGTTGGGCTTCGGGTCGTTTCTGCGCTTTTTGTCCGTGATTTTCCATCGGAATGCCGTTCGCCGTCTACGTGCGGGGAGAGTGGGGGCGGAGAGTCTGCCGTTTCGGGGGTTGTGGACGGTAGCGGGTACGTGTCTCGACAGACCATACTTCGGTGTTCTCGAAGTTCCCGATAACATTTCGGAGCTGGCCGTAGGTCGCGTTTCCCGATGGCCCTCTTACGTTCAGCCGTCTGTGCTGCGGAATTGTCCCGGAAGACCTCAGGCCTTTCCCCGTCCGTTCCATCGGTTCGGCGGGAACGGACTGCGTTATTCTCCGTATTCGGCGATCAGTCGCTCGACCAGAACCGGCATGCCTTCGGCCGAACGCATCGGGATGTGTTCGACGGGATTGCGTATGCCCGACAGATCGGGCCGGCCCGGATCGACGACCCAGACGGGAGCGTCGGGGCGCAGATATCGCACCAGCGAGGCGGCCGGATAGACGGCCAGCGAAGTGCCGGCGACGATCATCATGTCCGCTTCCGAGGCGATGCGGACCGCCCGGTCGAACATCGGTACGCTCTCGCCGAAAAATACGACGAAGGGCCGCAGCAGCGAGCCGTCCGGGGCCCGGGCGTCGAGCGGCTGTTCCCAGCCTTCTATCGGGACGATTAGCGATTCGTCGGCGCTGCTGCGCAGTTTGCGCAATTCGCCGTGTAGGTGCGTGATGCGGCTGCTGCCGGCCCGCTCGTGCAGGTCATCGATGTTCTGGGTGATGATTTGTACGTCGAAACGTTCTTCGAGCCGGCGGATGGCGTAGTGTCCCGCATTGGGCGTTTTCGACAACAGTTCGCGGCGGCGGGTATTGTAGAAACCGATGACGGTTTCCCTGTTCCGGAGCAGCGCTTCGGGCGTGCAGACGTCCTCTATCCGATAGTGGTCCCAGAGTCCGTCCGCATCGCGGAAGGTCGAGATGCCGCTGTCGGCGCTCGCACCGGCACCCGTGAAGACGACGATTTTTTTCTTGGCGTTCATGGTCGTGTTTTTTGGGGAACGAAAGATAGGAAATATCGGCGGAATACGGACCGGACAGCCTGTCTTTATTCGTTTCCCGCTCCTGCCGTGTCCGTGCCGAGCAACGAAAAAGCCTTCTCCGCAAACGGGAGAAGGCTTTCCGTGAAATTATGCTCCGGGATTTAGAACCGGTAGCCCACCGCGATGGTAAAGTAGTTGTTGTGAACGTTCAGATTGCTGTTGTCGGTAGATTTCAGTACGTTCGCCACACCGATGTTGTAACGGGCGTCCAGAATGATTTTGTCGAAGAACTCATAGCTTACGCCGACCGGGAAAACGAAGTCCACCGTATGGAAATTGTCGGAAATGCCTTCCGAATAGTTCTGTCCGTTCGATTTGTATTTTCCTTTGGCCGAGAGCATGAATCCGGGCTGGATACCGATCTTGAACGCCAGATCGTCGAGCACGTAGAAGTTGGCGAGGATCGGAATGTTCAGGTAGCTGGATTTGATCGTGGTTTTGTCTCCGTTTTCCTTGAATTTGGTTCCCTGACGCGAGAACAACAAATCGCCCGAAACGGCGAACCAGTCGTTGAACCGGTAATCGGCGAATACACCGGCCGTGAGGCCCGTTTTCGCATCGCTGCCCGAAAGATCGCTCATATCGGACACGTTCAATCCGACTTTGACACCCCATCCGAAATCCTGGGCGAACGAGGCGGTGCAGACTGCCAGGAAGGCAGCCAAAACGGCGATAGATTTTTTCATAATCCGTAAATTTTTATTTTAACCTGTATGAACCGGACGCAAAATAAATGCTATTTTCTTCGAATGCAAAAGAAAATATCGCGTTTCGGTCTTTTGCGGACCGATTGTCCTACTTTTAGAACAAATCGTTCGATGGCTCCGGGAAAGGGGAAAATTTCCCGAAAGATGTCGTGCTATTGTTTTTCGAAGCGTACGGCCGCCCATCCCGAACGGGTGCGCCTGCGGACGGGATGCAGGCCGAGCGACAGCCCTTTGTTTTCGATGGTCTCGATGTCGGCTTCCAGAATGCCGCTCACGGTCAGCGTGCCGCCTGCGACGAGTGCGTCGCGGTAGGCCTCCATGTCCTGCAACAGAATGTTCCGGTTGATGTTGGCCAGAATGAAGTCGTAGCGGGCGCCTGCGAGCAGTCGTGCGTCGCCCATGAGCGGTCTCACACGACCGGTCATACCGTTGGCGGCGATGTTCTCCGTCCCGTTCTCGAAAGCCCATTCGTCGATGTCGATCGCATCCATGTGCGCAGCTCCTTTCAGCGCGGCCAGAATGGCCAGCACGCCCGTTCCGCTGCCCATATCCAGTCCCCGCAGACCGGAGGGATCGCTGTCCAGAATCTCGGCGGCCATCAGGTAGGTCGTGGCGTGGTGGCCCGTGCCGAACGACATTTTGGGCATGATCTCGATGTCGTACTCGCACTGCGGATTGCGCGGGTGGAACGGCGCCCGGATGCGGCAGCGACCTTCGACCTCGATGGGTTCGAAGTTGGATTCCCACACTTCGTTCCAGTTGCGGTCGGGCAGCGGAGCCGCCGTATAGCGGAGCTGTCTGCTGCGCAGCCATTCTCCTATTTCCCGTTCGCACCGTTCGTATTCGGATTCCGGAATGTAGGCTTTCAGTACGTCGTCCTCTTCGCAGAAACTCTCGAACGGGAAATCGCTCAACTCGGCCATCAGGATTTCTCTTTCGGTGCTGTCGCAGCAGGGGACGGATAGTTCTGTGTATTTCATGGGTGGTAGAATTTTCGTGCAAAAGTAGTATTTTTGAAGCCAAATCGCGCGGTTATATGCTTCTGCGTACCGACATTTCGTCGTTTCCGCACCTTTCGGGTCCCGAACCTGAGTTTATGTCGGGACGGGGCCGACCGGAAAACGTGGCCGACGGCTGCGGATCGCTCTGGTCGGATCGGAATCGAAGTATGCAATCGCCTTTCGGAATAGATAGATCGTTCAAAAGACGGATCGTATGGCGGCTTGGGAAAAGGAGTTCGAAGACTACATCTATTACCTCAGGTTGGAAAAGAGACTTTCCGACAACACGGTCGAGGCCTATCTGCGCGACCTGAGGCAGATGGTCGCCTATATGGAAAACGAATTCTCGATCACCTCGCCGGAGAACGT
>UROX01000032.1 GCA_900549685.1 uncultured Alistipes sp. | reverse complement strand
CCGCGACGGGCCGGAAAGACGGAGCCGGGAGATCATCTCTTCATTCCCTGCGCCGCGACCGCCTCCATGCTCTGCCGGATAACCTCGGGATCGCCCAGAAAATAGTCCCGGAGCAGGTTGAAATCGTCGTCGAACTCGAACACATAAGGCACGGCCGTGGGTAGGTTGAGCCGGACGATCTCGTCGTCGGGAATGTGTTTGAGGTGTTTGATAACCCCGCGCAGGCTGTTGCCGTGCGCTACGACCAGCAGGTTGTCGGCCGTCTCCAGATTGGGGAATATGACCCGCTGCCAGTACGGCATGATCCGGTTGATCGTGTCCCGGAGCGACTCGGTCAGCGGCAGTTCCCGGTTCGGAACCCTGTCGTAGCGCATGTCGAAGCGGGGATTCCGCGGGTCGTCCTCGCCGAGCGGTTCCGGCGCCGTGTCGTAGCTTCGGCGCCAGAGAAGTACCTGCTCCTCGCCGTAACGTTCGGCCGTCTCTCTCTTGTTGAGTCCTTGCAGGGCACCGTAATGTTTTTCGTTCAGTCTCCAGTTCTTCTCGACGGGAATCCAGTCTTCGTCGAGCCGGTCCAGTACGCAGTTCAGCGTCTTGACGGCCCGTTTGAGGTAGGATGTGTACGCCTTGTCGAAGACGAATCCTTCCCGGGCGAGCGTGTCGCCCGCGGCCAGTGCCTCGGCGACTCCCTTTTCCGTCAGATCGACGTCGGTCCATCCCGTGAAGCGGTTTTCGCGGTTCCATGTGCTTTCTCCGTGGCGGAGCAAAACGATTCTTTTCATATCCGTTCGATTTAAAAAATTGCGCGGGTCGAAAGCCTCTCCGGATCAGAGCACCGGAGAGACGGTTATGAAAAGAGTACAAAATGCGTGCAGGTATTCGTTCCCCGCCGGACGATTCGGAGCCAATGCCCCCACTCCGCCCGGGCGAAGCGGCGCGGACGTCCGTGCGGAAAAATGCCCCGCATTCGCGGAAAACGCTGCGGGCGGATATTTAGAAAACCGTGACTTTCAGCGGTTTTTTGTCGATGTAATTCGGGTAGTGGAAACGGGGCATGCCGAGTGCCATGCCGGCATGGATTTTTCCGCGGATACCGAACAGGGCGTTGAGTTTTCCCTTCTTGTCCTGTCCCGCGGCCGAGCAGACGAATCCCGTGTAGAACTGGCTGACGCCGAGGCTTTCGGCCATCAGCGAGGCGTTCTGGTAGGCGAGATTGGCATCCTGGCATCCGAAACGGCTCGACGCGGGCGTATGGATCAGCACGAGCGCCGTGGCGCCGCGCAGGATCAGGTCGTTGCCCCGGGCATACTCGTCGATCAGCCGATGGAAGTTCGGCAGGTAGCGATAGACGTCGGGAAGCAGACGTCCGAGCAAAGGCCGCAGCAACGGATTTTCCAGTTTGCGTACGACGGAAGCGAACGTATCGATCGTGAACCGGGAAACCCGGCGCAGTTTGTCGGGGTCGGTGACCAGCGTGAACTCCACCTGCTGGAGGTTGCTGGCCGTAGGGGCGCGGTGGGCGGCCTCGAGAATCCGGTCGAGCGCCTGCCGGGGAACGGGTTCGGAGGTGAATGCCCGGTTCGACCGGCGAGCCTTGCACAGCAGCATGACCTGTTCGGGCGTGGGCAGCTGCGTGCGGTCGATGCGATGTACCTTCCCGGCCGGAAATTCGGAATGGACGACTGCCCCGACCGGACAGGCTGCCACGCAATGTCCGCACACGATGCAGCTTTCCTTGCGTTCCATGCGGATATTCTCGCCTTCTGCGGGCTGCACGAAAATTTTCGAGGGGCATACCCTCGCGCAGCGGCCGCACCGGATGCAGCGCTGCGTGTCGATGTTCAGTTCCATTTCCATGATTCGAGTCGCTTGCAGGGACAAAGATAGCATGATCGCCGTTATTTTCCGTTTCCGGGACACAAAAAACCGATCCGCCGACCGGACCGGCACTCCCCTCTCCCGGCTGCCGACCGCGGATCGGGACCGGATTTTGACGGTAAGGAAAATAATGAGTATTTTTGGAAGAAAGATCGGTCCAGCTCCGGTTTTCCGGAGCCGGCCGGAGAAAACGCAAAAACGAGAAAATGATATACAGAAGCAAAGCGCCGCTGAGGATCGGGTTCGCCGGCGGAGGAACGGACGTGAGTCCCTATTCGGACATCTACGGCGGAGCCGTGCTCAACGCCACAGTCTCGCTTTACGCACGGGCAAGCATCGAGCCGCTGCCCGACGGACGGACGGTTTTCCAGGCGCTGGACCGGGGACTGTCGGCCGAATACGACGCCGCGCAGCCATCGCTCGACGGGAAACTCGTGCTCCACAGGGCCGTGTACGAACATATCGCAGCCCGGTACGGCAAGCCCCGGAGCGGTTTCAGACTGAGCACTTACGTCGATGCCCCGGCCGGATCGGGGCTGGGATCCTCCTCCACGCTGGTCGTGGCCATGATCGGCGTTTTCGCCGAGTGGCTCGACCTGCCGCTGGGCAGTTACGACATCGCCCGCATGGCCTACCGCATCGAACGCGAGGAGCTGGGCATGGCCGGAGGCAAGCAGGACCAGTATGCGGCGACGTTCGGCGGTTTCAATTTCATGGAGTTTCCCGACGGGGACAAGGCGATCGTCAATCCGCTGCGCGTCCACAAAGCCTACATCGACGAACTGGAGAACAACCTACTGCTCTTTTACACGTCGCACAGCCGGCTCTCGGCGGCGATCATCGAGGAACAGCAGCGCAACGTACGGCAGTGCGACACGGCCTCGATAGAGGCGATGCACGCCGTCAAACGGCAGGCCCTCGACATGAAAGACGCCCTGCTGACCGGACGGATGGACCGCGTGGGCGAACTGCTCCACGAAGGTTTCGAGGCGAAGAAGAGAATGGCCCGGTCGATCTCGAATCCGATGATCGAGGAGATATACCGCACGGCGCTGGAAGCCGGGGCGCTGGGCGGCAAAGTGCTGGGGGCCGGCGGAGGCGGGTTCATGGCGTTCTACTGCCCCGATATCCGGCGCTATCGGGTTATGAAGTCCCTCGAAAAATTCGCGGGTTCTTTCAGGGCCTACCAGTTCGTGCCGGAGGGATTGTCCACCTGGAGGATCGGATAGCGGACCGGGACGCACCGGCGGTCGCATCGGACAAACCGGAGCGGCCACAGAGTGCGGTTCGGGACCGCGGATACGGCAGCCGGGGAATGAAACCTGCGGCCGCAAACACGAAAAGTATGGAAAAAGAATGTATCGTATTGGCCGGAGGTCTGGGAACCCGGCTCAGGGGCACGGTCGATGACGTACCCAAATGTATGGCCCCGGTGGCCGGCCGGCCGTTTCTGCACTACCTGTTCGACTATCTGGCCCGCAGCGGATTTTCGCGCGTGATCCTGTCGCTGGGTTACATGCACGAGACCGTGGAGCGGTGGGCGGCCTCGGAGGGCAGACCGTTCGAGATCGCGACCTCGGTCGAACACACGCCGCTGGGAACGGGCGGCGCGATTGCCCGGGCGGCGGAAATGGCCTCCGGACGGCACGTGTTCGTCCTGAACGGCGATACGTTTTTCGATGCGGACACCGAAGCCCTCCGGCTCGCGCATACGGCTTCCGGTGCCGCCGTGACGCTGGCGCTCAAGCCGATGCGCGATTTCTCGCGTTACGGAACGGTCGAGACCGATGCCGGCGGACGGATACGGACATTCCGCGAGAAACGGTACTGCGAACAGGGACTCATCAACGGGGGCATCTATCTGCTGGACCAGCAGCGCGGGCTGTTCGACGGACTCGATGGGCGATTCTCGTTCGAGACGGAGGTGTTGCAGGCACGGGTGGACGATACCGTGTTGCAGGGATGCGTCTCGGACGGTTATTTCATCGACATCGGCGTACCGGAGGATTACGCGCGGGCGAACGCCGATTTCGCGACGATGTACGGAACGGAAAGAAAATTCTGACATGGAACATTTCGATACGTTGTTTCTGGACCGCGACGGGGTCATCAACCGCCTGCTCCCGAACGATTACGTCAAGCACTGGGACGAGTTCCACTTTCTGGACGGCGTGCAGAAGGCCGCCCCGCTGCTCGCCCGCAGTTTCCGGCGGATCGTCGTGGTGACCAACCAGCGGGGCGTGGGACGGGGACTGATGAGTCGGACGGCTCTCGACGACATTCACGACAGCATGTCGCGGCAGATCGCGGCGTGGGGCGGCCGGATCGACCGCATATACAGCAGCACCGACACCGACGAGGCGAGTCCGCGCCGCAAACCCAATCCGGGCATGGCCCTGGAGGCGCAGCGGGATTTTCCCGACATCGTTTTTCCGCGCAGCGTCATGGTGGGCGACACTCCTTCGGACATGCGGTTCGGAGAACGGATCGGGGCTGCGACGGTCCGTATCGGAGAGGGACCTGAAGCCGATTTCGCCTCGCTCTACGATTTCGCCCGGTGGTGCGCCGCCCATCCGGAAGCCTCCTCTTTTCCGAAAAAATAGACGTCGCCCACCGGCGGCACATTCGTTTCTGCGGTCCTCCGTACGGTTCGGGATGGCCCGGTTCTTGCTCTTTTCCGACGGAAAAACGCGATTATATATCCGAGGTATCGATTCGCCGCCTCCGTATTTCGGAGGCGGCACCGAGTATCTGCTGCCTGTTCCGGAAAACGGAGATCGGGAACTTTCGGTACGAGGAAGCTATATAATCGCCCGGGAAATGCGTCCCGGAGAAAGATCGTCTCCGGAAACGTTTCCCGACAAAACGACGGATATGGAAAAATCGGACATCGGCATGATCGGCCTCGGCGTGATGGGCGCGGCCCTGGCGTCGAACATGGAAAACAAAGGTTACCGCGGATCGGTTTACGACAGGATTGTCCCGGGCGAAACGCCCGCCGTGGATACATTCATGCACGGGCGGGGCAAGGAACGGAACTTCGCAGGATTCCGGCGAATGGAAGACTTCGTCGCCTCGCTGGCGCGCCCCCGCAGGATTATGATGATGATCCGCGCCGGCGCTCCCGTGGACGAGACAATCGCCCGCCTGCTGCCTCTGCTCGACAGAGGCGATGTGCTCATCGACGGAGGGAACTCCGATTTCCGCGACACGGAACGCAGAGTACGGGAAGCCGAAGCGGCGGGCATAGGATATATAGGAACGGGCATCTCGGGCGGCGAGCAGGGTGCCCTGCACGGACCGTCGATCATGCCCGGCGGGTCCGAAACCGCATGGCCGCTCGTGGAGGAACTGTTGCGTACCGTCGCGGCGAAAGCGGACGACGGCGCGCCCTGCTGCGCATGGATGGGACCGGGCGGTGCAGGCCATTTCGTCAAGACGGTGCACAACGGCATCGAATACGGCGACATGCAGCTCATAGCCGAGACCTACGCATTGCTGAAGCATCGGCTGGGATTGTCCAACGAGGCGATGGCCGACGTGTTCGATGCGTGGAACGAGAGAGAACTCGAAGGTTTTCTGCTCGGAATCACCGCCCGCATACTCCGGTTCCGCGATCCCCGGGGCGGCTTTCTGCTCGATCACGTGCTCGATGCGGCGCAGCAGAAAGGGACGGGCAAGTGGAGTGTCGGGGCGGCTCTCGAACAGGACGATCCGCTGCCGACGATCTCGGAAGCGGTTTTCGCCCGGATGCTCTCGGCAATGATCGACGAGCGGCGGACGGCATCGGCTCTCTATGACAATTCGGCACACTGCCCGCACACCGCGACGTTGCGTATCGAATGGATCGAGGAGGCGTTGTATGCGGCCCGGCTGATCGCTTATGCGCAGGGATTCTCTTTGCTCGGCAGGGCCTCGGCCCGCCACGGATGGAGAACGGACTGCGCATCGGTGGCCAGGATATGGCGCAACGGATGTATCATCCGGTCGGCGTTTCTGGAAAAGATAGCGGAAGCCTACGGAAGAGACGCCGGATTGCGGAATCTGCTCTTCGACGGTTTCTTCCGCGACAAAATCGCGGAGACCCTGCCCTCGTTGCGCCGGGTCGTGGCCGACGGAGCGCTTTCGGGCGTCGCCCTGCCCTGCATGGGTTCGGCGCTGAGTTATTTCGACAGTCTGCGGACACTCCGTTCGCCGGCCAATCTGTTGCAGGCCCAGCGAGATTGTTTCGGAGCGCACGGCTACGAACGGACCGACGAACCTCGGGGAACGTTCTTCCACACCGACTGGACCGATCCCGAAGACCGAACCGACCTGTAACCCGTAACGCCTATCGACATGAAAAGAGCTGAGGATCAATTGCTGGTAATTTTCGGAGCCTCGGGCGACCTGACGGGCCGCAAACTGCTGCCCTCCCTGGCCGAACTCTATGTGAAAGGGCTGCTCCCCGAACATTTCGCCGTGCTGGGTGCCGCCCGCACGTTCCATGACGACGACTCGTACCGGAAATTCCGGAAAGAGGGAGCCGGGGAGGCGCTGCCGGACGATTTTCTGCGCCGTGTCCATTACCAGCCGTTCGATCCGAACGACACCGAATCGTATGCGGCTCTGCGCTCGCGCATCGAGTCGTTGCGCCGGGAGCTGTCGCTGCCGGACCGGGTTGTCTTCTATCTGGCCACGCCGCCGTCCATGTACGAAATCGTTCCGTCGGGCCTGCAGGTACAGGGACTCGCCTCGGCGACCGAGCCGGGGGGATGGAGACGCATCGTCGTCGAAAAGCCGTTCGGCAGCGATCTGGCTTCGGCCCGCAGGCTGAACAGCGTGCTGCGCGGCATTTTCGACGAAAGGGATATTTACCGTATCGATCATTATCTGGGCAAGGAGACGGTACAGAACATTCTCGTGCTGCGCTTCTCGAACGGGATTTTCGAACCGCTGTGGAACCGCAACTACATCGACCGCATCGAGATCAGCGCGACGGAAACGCTGGGCGTGGAAAACCGGAGCGGCTATTACGACCACGCCGGAGCGATGCGGGATATGATCCAGAACCACCTGATGCACCTGATAGCTTTCGTAGCCATGGAGGCACCCTCGTCGTTCGAGCCGGAACCTCTGCGGGACGAAATCGTCAAGGTGTTCCGTTCGCTGCGCCCCTACTCCGTCGCCGACATGCAGAGAAACATCGTCCGCGGGCAGTACGAGGGATATCGTCTCGAAAGCGACGTCGCTCCGGACTCGACGACCGAGACCTGCGTGGCCATGCGTTTCCATATCGACAACTGGCGCTGGGCCGGCGTGCCGTTCTGTTTTTTCACCGGCAAGAAACTGGGACGCAAAGAGTCGCTCATCACGGTCCATTTCAAATCGACGCCGCAGCGGTTCTTCGCGGGGCAATGTTCCGGAAGTTCGTGCAACAAGCTCTCCGTCCGCATCCAGCCCGACGAGAGCATCACGCTGAATTTCGGACTGAAGACACCCGGAGCCGGATTCCGCGTCCGCCAGGTCGGCATGGATTTCCGCTACGCCTCGCTTTCCGGCGAAGAACTGCCCGGGGCCTACGAACGGCTATTGCTCGACGCGATGACGGGCGATTCGACGCTCTATGCCCGGAGCGATGCGCTCGAGGAAAGCTGGAAATTCGTCGAGCCGGTGCTGGAGTATTGGCAACGGCAGGGAGACGAAGGATTGTTCCCCTATGCCGCAGGATCGGACGGACCCGCGCAGGCCGCACGGCTCTTCGGGGACGAAGCGCCGTCCGAATGCGAATGTACGAAAGAAAACTAAAACGAACTCTATGCAGATACGATCGTACGTCTCTTCCGGCGAGGCCCTCGGCGCATTGTCCTGTCGGCTGTCGATGATGATCCGGCAAAAGAAAAAACTCCCGTTCCGTCTGGCCCTTTCGGGCGGAGATACGGCCCGGATGCTGTTCGGCCACTGGACAGCCTCGTTCCGCCGGCGGATCGACTGGAAAAACATTCTTTTCTACTGGGTGGACGAACGTTGCGTGCCTCCCGACGATCCGCAGAGCAACTTCGGAGAAGCCCGGCGGTCGTTGTTCGCTCCGACGGGTATCGCACCGGAACATTGTCTGCGCATCCGCGGCGAAGCCGATCCGGTCCGGGAAGCCGTGCGCTACTCCGAAACGGTGCTCCGCGAAGTGCCGCTCTCGGAGGGTCTGCCCCGTTTCGACTGTGCGATTCTCGGCGTAGGCACCGACTGCCATACGGCATCCATTTTCGCCGGCATGCCCGGACTGCTCGACTCGTCGCAGTGCTATGCCGTCTCCTGTCATCCCGTTTCGGGGCAGAAACGCATCACGATGACCGGACCGTTGCTTCTCAACTGCGCGTCGTTGCTGGTCCCGGTGATCGGGAAAGAGAAAACCGAAGTCGTGCGGACGCTCCGCGAAGGCCACAGGAACGAAGATCTGCCCGCGCCCTACCTGCTCTCCCGCGCCCGGGACGCCGTCGTATTCACCGACGTATTCTGAAGTATCGTCGCAAAGCCCGGTTCCGGGAGCATCCGCTTTCCGTCGGCACGGTACGCGGGGCGGGTCTATAACAGACCGAGCAGTTCCCCGGGCGAGTCGATGAGATGGACCGCCCCGTTGTCTTCGAGTTCCTTTCTCGGGCGGAACCCCCATGTGACGCCGACGGAACGCAGACCGGCGTTTGCGGCGGTCCGCATATCCACGCCCGAATCGCCGACGTACAGCGTCGCCTCGCGTGCGATTCCCGTCGCGGCAAGAATGTCGGACACGATAGCGGGATCGGGTTTCGGCGCGATGCCTTCCCGCTGGCCCAATACGACGCGAAACGTTCCCGTCCCGAAATAGTGCGTCACCAGCTTGAGGGTCGCTTCCTGGTATTTGTTCGAGGCCACGGCCATGCCGATTCCCCGCCGCGAAAGTTCCGCGACGAGCTCCCCGATACCCGGATAGGGTGCGGTCAGGTCGGTATTGTGCTGCGTATAATAGGCGACGAAATCCTGCCTCAGCCGCAGCACGTTCTCGTCCGTCCTCTCGCTCTCGGGCATGGCCCGCTCGATCAGTTTATAGATACCGTTGCCCACGAAAAAGGGATATTCGGCCAGTTCGTGTTCCGGATAACCGTTTTTCCGGAGCGCATGATTCACGCTCGTCGCCAGATCGTAGATCGTATCGAGCAGCGTCCCGTCCAGATCGAAAATAATGAGTTCCGTCATTTTCTCCTCACTTTATACAGAATATCGCAAAGGTATCGTTTTTCCACCGAATTTCCGCTTTCTCCGACGGCTTCCGAAGCAACGCCGCATATAACGGCGACAGATACTTCCGCCCAGCCCGCACGACGGCGAGACCGTGCGGACAGGAAGATCGTTCCCCCATACGGCAGTCTGCCGGGATACTCAGAACGGATAGCCGATGGCCAGATGCAGGGCCAGACCGTCCTTGAAACGCGGAATGTTGTAATAGCCGTGCTTTACGGGATCGGGGTAAGGCGTGTGCAAGGCGATACCCAGATCGAGCCGAAGTACCAGAAACTTCAGGTCGTAACGCAACCCGACGCCCGTACCCAGCGCGATGTCTTTCCAGAATCCCTTGGCGTCGAGCACGCCGCCCGGTCGTGCGGGATCGTTCCGAAGCAGCCAGATGTTGCCCGCATCGACGAACACGGCTCCGTTCAGGCCTCCCATCAGCGGGAAGCGCAGCTCCACGTTGGCTTCCAGTTTGAAGTCGCCCGTCTGATCGAGATAGCTGTTGCGGTTCTCGGACGAGGGATGGAAACTGCCCGGACCCAGCGAACGGATCGTGAAGGCCCGGATGCTGTTGGCTCCGCCGATATAGAACTGCTCGCTGTAAGGCATGACCGTCGAATTGCCATAGGCATATCCGACACCGACCAGAAAACGCGTGGCCAGCGTGCTCTTTCCTATACGGCGGTAATATTTGACCTCGGCCACCTCTTTGACGAATTGCGAGAACCGATTGCCGAACAGGTGTTTCTCGCCCCGCTGGCCGAGCAGGGCGGCAATGCCCGAAAACAGGTTGCCGGCCGAGGTGAACGAACTCTGTACGACGAGCCGGTTCCGTCCCCCCGGACCGAACGACCGGTCGAACGTGTAGGTATAGCCGAGCGAAGGTATGAGCTGGTCCTCGAAGCTCATGGCGATGGCGGGGTTCTGCGCCATCGTCTCGTCGAAGGCTTCGGTCGTCCGGAGCAGATGGTTGTAGACGAGCCGGACCGGCGTAAGCGAATGGAAGCTCTGCGACGAAGTCTGGAAATCGTACCCCACAGACCCGTTGAACGAGATCATTCTGAAAAATTTCGGCCGGTTCATCAGATCGGCGCCCAGCTGGAACGAAGTCCGGGCCGGATAACGGTTTCCCTTCGAAATGAAGGAGGGAACCAGCAACCGCTTGACATCGAGCGTCGCGTGAAGTCCCAGCTCGTAGGAATTTATGGCCGAGGCCTTTCCTCCGCCTCTTTTGTTGTTCCCTGTCTGCCATTCGTAGGCTCCGTTGAGCCGCAGCGAGAGCACCTCGCCGCCCCGGAACAGGTTGTTGTTGCTCACGCGGAACGCCACGCCGGGCCCCAGAAAGCTGTTCGATTTGGAAGTCACATCCACCTCGAGTTCCGCCTCGATCGGATAATCGAACGCCGCATCGACCGACACATCCAGCACGCCGGCGCCGCGGAGCGAGTCCAGAGGCGTGACGCCGAGATTGACGTAACGGAAAATACCGAGTCTGTTGAGCGAGGTCTGCGTGGCGTTCTGCGCATCGAGCGTAAACAGATCGCCCGGAGCGAGTCCCATGCTGCGGGAAAGGATCTTGGGACGGATGCGCAACGGCTTGTCGTAGATCACCAGCGTGCGGTCCATCCGCAACGAATCGGTCTCTCCGGGACGGATGTTGTGGAGACGGACGACGACATCGCCGACCCGATAAGGCTTCATCGCCGCAGGCGGAATGCCCCCCTTGAGCTGCATGCGCAGATCGACCGTATAAGGTGCCCGCGACGTATCGGCCTGATAGCCGATGTATTCGGGTCTGAAATAGTAATATCCCCGGTTGCGCAGCGTCGTGGCCATCCGGTTGCGTTCCGCTTTCATCGTATCGAAATCATATCGGTCGCCCGGTCTGAGCGACGAGTTTCGCGAAAGACTGTCGATCAGTTCGCCCAGCGGACCTTCGACGTGCGGATAGGCGATCTCTCCGTAGAACGAGGGTTTCCCCGTGCGGACACGGTAAAGGATTTTGGCTTTTTTCGGATTTTTCTTCCGGATCAGTTCGTAATCGGAGCGCGAATCGAAATAGCCGTAATCGTCCAGCCTGTCGTCCACGAACTTGACCCGGAGGTCGGGCTGGACGGCCGACACCAGGACAGGATCCTTGGCGAGCTTTTCGTAGAGCCAGTGTCGCAATCCGCGCTGTTTGTCGGTATAAAGGTAGTTGTATGCCCACAGGCCGATGGGAAGCGGCGTCCGCAGATAGGGACTGTACAACGGGTTGTTGGGCGGTACGGACAGGGCGCTCCGCACGGCGGCTTCCGCCGCAGCGGAAACCTTCGCGCCGGAATCGGACTCGATGTCGATTTTCCGGACGCCGGTATAGAGCGTTTCGTCGTCGGCCAGCCGTCGGGTCGTGGAACACGCGGCCGCCAGTATGCAAAGCGGGCATATGATCAGCAAACGGGAAATATGTCTATTCATGGTTGTCGTCTGAAGGGTTTTCGGTTCGGGAATCGGCATTTTTCTGCCGGTTGCGCACGAGGCGGAACAGATCGGTGATTTTCAGCATTTTCTTGCGGATGACGAATCCCACTCCGGTTTCGGTCACCTCGCCTTCCAGTATGCTTTCGTATCCGGTGTGCCGGAACAGCTTGAGGAACATGTTGTCGCGTTTGGTCAGCCGGTACTCGAGCGAAATGTCGTCGATGAGGTTTTCCCTGAGGTTCTCGTCGGGGTCGGCGTCGGAGCTGACCTTGCCGCCTATGACGGCTTTGACCCGGTCGCCGAACAGACTCTTCGAGAGCCGGTACGAGTAATCGGTACGGGTTCCCTTCGCTCCGGCGGACGCGTCGTCGTAGGTATCGATCCCGAAACTCAGGTCCACCCCCTTGAGGTTGTTCTGCGCCCATTGGTTGAGTTCTTTCTGGATGAACGAATTGAGCGCGTTGGACGAATTGGCCTTGGCCGTCGTGCCCGGACCCGTGTAGGTGTTGTAGATGAGCAGCGACATGGCCTGCGAAGCCCTCTGCTCGGCGGTCATCGACGAGAGTTGGTTCTGCAGGGCGAGGTCTTCGGGCGCGGCCAGATCGAATACGACCGACAGGCTCTCGAGCGTGTTCCGAATGCGGACGATCACGTCGAAATCGACGCTTCGGCCCGGCTGGTCCTCCATCGACACCGTCGTTCGGATCGTCTCTACGGCGGTGATATTGAGCATGGGATCGGCTATGTCGCCGACCCATTCCACATAGCTGCCCTGACGGATGCGGAACGTCTTGCCCGAAATGACGGGCGGATGATAGCGGACCGTCCCGTCGGCAATGACGTATTTTCCCGAGAACCGCGCATCGCCCAGCCGGTTCATCGTATAGGTGAGGTTTCCTCCTCCGGTCAGGTCGATCCGGTTCTGTCCGTCGTCCGACAGATTCACGGCCAGCCGGGCTTCGTCGCTCACGCGGACGTTCGCCAGCAGGTCCATGCCGCCGATACGGATGGTGCGGACCGAATCCGGTTCGTCGTCGAGCGAGGTCGTGTCGCTGAACGAGACAAATTCGACCATGTTCTGCGTCCGGTTCTCAACCTCCAGCGGCGAGTCTTTCATCACGTAGGTGATCTGCGTACCGCCCAGCAGGCCGACGTCTCCGCGCACGGTCAGTTCGTCCACCGCGCCGCGGACCGACGCGTCGATGTCGAGAAAGGCCTTGCCGTATACCAGCGAGCGACGGTTCCGTTCGACATCGACGGCCTGGAACTCCTCGGCATGGATGCGCAGGTCGGTCACGATGCGGGAAAAATCGCCCAGCGCGACGGTTCCGTCTATCGTGAGGGGCTGCCGGTTGGGAGCGGTGACGGCGTAGCGGTCGAAGCGGACGACGTTGTCCCGGATCGCGATCCGTTCGGAAGACAGGCCGAACGTCGTGCCGATCATGGGCACCTGTACGCGCGTATCGGCCAATTGCAGCGCACCGTTCAGTTCGGGCCGGGCCGATGCTCCGGTAACGGCGATCTCACCCTGCAGGGAACCCGACAGTTCGGCCGTACCGGACGGCAGAAAGGCATTGGCCGCAGCGAGAGGAAGCCCCGGCAGGGAGACAGTGAAATCGAGCGGAGACTGCGCGTCGGCACCGTAGACGCCCTGTACGGTCAGAGCCTTCTGCCCGTCGATAGAGAGTTCCGCACCGGCCTGCTGCCCTCCTTCGGCAGAAGGACGGTAGCGCAGCGCGAGCGCCAGATCCCCCACCCTGTTTTTTTCGTAACGGAACTCATCGACCGACACGCTGCCCTCCACCTGGACCGCATCGGCGAAATGCACGAACAGATTCGCCCCCAGTATGCCTTCCAGAGCCGGAGCGGCGGGGAAGAGCTCCAGTGCCCGTCCGATGTCGATGCCGCTCATATCGAGTTCCACCTTGCGTCCGGGACCGTCATGCGGTACGGTCTCCAGACGGATGTGCTGCTGCTGGCGGGTCAGGATGAAATCGGCATCGATCTGTCTGTCGAACAGATAGGTGACATGATTGTCCGCCGCGACGTTCCATGTGTCGAACCCCAGCGTGGGATGTTCGGGAAACATACTCACCCGGACTGCGGTGTCCGAACGGACCGCATCGAGATCGAAGCGGAACCCGGTCTTTCCGTCCCGCGTCTTTTGCAGACACTCCAACACGGCCCGGTTCCCGGCCGCATGGCCGAAAAAGGTGACCAGCGCCACGTTGTCCATGTTGCCGGGGCTGTTGGCCAGCCGCAGAAAATATTGCAGCCGCTCGTCCTGTTGCCGGAACGCCACGCTCAACGTGTCGAGCAGAAGACCTCCCGTCGAGAGTTTTTCGACCGTGGCGCCGACGGAGAAGGGACGGCCGTCCGATGTCGAGGAGTGGAGCGAGAGTTTTTTGAACCGGGTGTCCTTTCCTGCCAGAAAGCGGTTGAGCGGATTGTCCCTGCCGGCCGTAATATCGAGCCGGTAGACGGGCATCCGGAGGCGGACCGAATCCATGTCGAGGTCTCCGAGCCGGATCTGTTCCGAGATGACATCCGCCGTCCGGGCGAACCCGGCGACCAGCGAGTCCGTTCCCTGCGGCGAGAAGAACGACAGCGTCAGATCGCCCGAACCGAGCGAAGCCTCGACCTTGTCGCTCCCGGCATAAGCTCGGGCGGTTACGGGCTGAAGCGTCCGGTCGCCGAGCTTGTCGCTCAGGAAAATATCGTCCGCCTTCAGGTCCAGCGTATAAGCGTCGTTCTCGGAGGCCGAGGCGGCAAGGTCGAGCTTCAGCGAAAAGAGACACCGATCGCGCAGCAGATTCATGGCCCGCAGGTCGCAACTGTCGATCGTTCCGGCTATCCGCAACGACTGCTTCTCTTTTTTCAATGTGCCGTCGAGTCCCAGTTCCGCCTGCAGGGCCGTATTCCGGGCCGAAAGCGTACCCTCGAGCGCATGCTCGCGCAGAGCGGCCTGCAACGCGATCTCTCCGTAGTCGAATCCGCGATAGTCGAACCGGCCGATCTCCAGCCGGCCATCGAATACGGTAGCCGTATCGAACGGAGCGAACCCTCTCCCGGAAGCATCCAGGCGCAAAGTCGCCAGACCCAGTGAATCTTCCGGCAGCCACCGCCCCAGCGGCAGGGAGTCGCAGCTCAGTTCGGCGCGGTAGCTCTCGTTGCGGAGATTCATTTCGCCGCCGAGCGCGATGCGGGCCGAATCCGCCTCGATACGGATGTCGGGACGGAACGTGCCCCGCTGCGCCTGCACGTCGGCCTTCAGCACGATGCGTTCGGGGATGTGCAGACGCTTTCTCCATGCCGTGTCGGGCAGCAGAGGCAGGAGAAAATCCAGCCGGGCGAACGTCGCGTCCACACGCACATTTCCGCCCATCGACCGCAGGTCCGTGAGCGAAGAGATCCTCCCCCGGGCATTCAGTTCGATATGGTCCCGCATATCGACCCGGAGGCGCTCGATACGCAGATCGGAGAGCGTGCCGTCCATCCGTCCCTCGAGCGTCAGCGGCTTTCCGACCAATGTCTTCCGCATATTTTCGGCCGAAGGGACGAACAGCACGATCTCCTCCGGGTCGATGCTCGCCAACAACGCGGCCGTCACCGGTGTTGCGGCGGACATGCCCGACAGGGCCGTTGCGGCCGAAAGCGTGGCCGTGATTTCGGACCGCAGCGTTTCGAGTCTCAGGCCGTCCAGCCGTACGGAACTGCTGTCCATCGCGAAAGCGCCCCGCATCGAGCGCACCTGCAGTCCGCACCTCTCCCGGAACGACAGCCCGTCGAGCACGCCCCTTACGTCGCTTCCCCGGTTGTATATCGAATCGGCTTCCAGCGACAGACCGGTCACGACGATATGCGCAGGATCGAACCCTTCGCGCGGCTCGCCCCGCAGCGCCCCGTATTCGACGGCATTGTTCTCCAACACGATATGTCCGACCGAAACAGTCCAAGGAACCGTATCCGCATCCGGCGTCTCCTCTGTCCGGACGACCTGTTTCGTCGTGTCGGACAATACGCTGTAACGTCCGTCCGACAACACGATGTTCCGCACGGCGACCCGCCGGGCATCCATATCCACCGCCCCGTCCTCGATGCGACCCGAGGCCAGAGAGGCGGCAATGAGCATCGTATCGGGAGAGGCGGTCATCGTGAAATCGACGTTCGACATCCGGATCGACCGGGAACGTATTTTCCATCCCCCCGAGGCCGTGTCGGCAACGGTCGTGTCGGCCGCGGACGGCGATGTATGCAGCTCGACCTTGCCGTCGTCGAGCCGTACATCCGACAGCGCGACCGTCCGGCTGCCCAGATCGACCGTATCGGTCCGGAGCTGGAAGCGGCCTATATCGGCCCTCAGGTCCATCCGTCCGGCGGAGTCCCGGTAGTGGGCCTTCACCCCGTCGAGGGCAAATTTTCTCAGCACGATCTCCCGGCGCAGCAGCGGCCACAGCGCGACGTCGGCTTCGAGCGTGCCGCACCTCAGCAGCGTATCGCTGTCGGGCAGCAGCACGAGCGCGTCGTCCACCGTCAGTTTGAGCGGAAAGGCGAGTCGGATGCGTTCGATGTCCAGCGTCATTCCCGTTTTCCGGGCGACGGTCGTTTCCAGTTTGTTTTTCAGAAAGTTCTGCACCGGAGCGAAATAGAGCGAGGCGAAAAGCAGGCCGAACAGCGCCGTGACGCCGAGAATGAATCCGAGCAGGTACTTGAAAATTTTCTTCATCATGGTAGATAGCGGGTATGGTTGCCCGTCCTATCCAATTTCAGGCCAGAGTGTTCCGCGACTCTCCCCTGCCGATGGATTCTCCTATAAATGCGGCGAAACGGACACCTCCCGCGAAGGACGCGATCCCCCGGCGTGCCGGGGGTTGCATAGCGGGCGAAATTTCGTACCTTTGTGTCGTAAACCGAACTCAGAGAGGATGAAGGAAGAGGCGCAGCTGTTGTTGTATTGTCCGGACAGGCCCGGAATTCTGGCCGAAGTGACGGACTTCATTACCGTGAACAAAGGCAATATCGTATATCTGGATCAGTACGTAGATCGGGTCGAGAACGTGTTTTTCATGCGCATCGCATGGGAACTGTCCGATTTTCTGATCCCGCGCGAAAAGATCGAAGACTATTTCCGCACGCTGTATGCCGTCAAGTACGGCATGAGTTTCAGGCTCTATTTCTCGGACGCAAAACCGCGCATGGCCGTGTTCGTCTCAAAAATGTCGCACTGCCTGTACGACATGCTGGCCCGCTACACGGCCGGCGAATGGAACGTCGATATTCCGCTGATCGTCAGCAACCACCCCGATCTGGAACACATCGCCCGCCGGTTCGACATTCCGTTCCGTCATTTCCCCATCACCCCCGAGAACAAGGCCGAACAGGAGCGGCTGGAAATGGAACTTCTGGCCGAACACAAGGTCAATTTCATCGTGCTGGCCCGTTACATGCAGATCGTCTCCGAAGAGATGATCGCCGCCTACCCCAACCGCATCATCAACATCCACCATTCGTTCCTGCCCGCCTTCATCGGCGCCCGGCCCTACCACGCCGCTTTCGAGCGGGGCGTGAAGATCATCGGCGCCACGAGCCATTACGTGACGACGGAACTCGATGCAGGTCCGATCATCGAACAGGACATCGTCCGCATCACGCACAAGGACACCGTCTCCGATCTGGTCAATAAGGGGAAAGACCTCGAAAAGATCGTCCTCTCCCGCGCCGTGCAGAAACATATCGAGCGCAAGGTGCTCGTCTATAAGAACAAGACCGTCATCTTCAACTGATCGTCGTTTCGTTCCTCCCCCGATACAACGAGGGCATCATCGACCGATATAGGCCGTAGCTTCGACGAAAAGAGCGATCGCCATATTGTCTTTGGACCAACGTCCCAACACATGGTCTTTGGTAACCACCCCGCGTCGGGCAGGAACGGCAACGGGCATTTCGAGTCCTTTCCGGGCTTCGTCGGCTCCGGAATATTCCAACAAGGTCAGCGTTACGGCGAATTTTCCGGGTTTCAAGCGAATGTCCGCGGCGTTCAAATCGAGGCCGATCCATCCTGCACGCCGGCCGGTTATTTCGAACCGGATGTCTTTGTCCGTGACGGGTACGGCAGGCTGTTCGTCTTCCACTGCGTAGAATGTCAGGCGGAACAAGGCATTTTCGAATCCGTTGCGACCGATGTAAAAATTCAGACGGGATACCCTGCAATCGTATTTGCTTTCGAGCAACATACCGCATTCTTCCCCCACAGGATTCGGGCCATCGAAGAAGTTCGTACCGAACACGGTGTTCACTTTGTTCCGTCCCATTCTGACCCGTCGGACTCGACCCGGCAAGACAACCGTTTCGGCGATTCCGTAATTTTTTCGCTGCAACCCTACTGCCGGAGTATCCGAGCCGCATAATTCGGCGATCCTTCGTTTCGCAGACTCATATCCGACGAGAGAAAACGTCAGGCTATCGTCGAGAGAAACCGTGTCCGAAAGCGGGAAAGCAAAACTTCCGTTGCCGTCCGAAAGGACTCCTACTCTCTTTCCTTCGACTCCCACAACCGCATAAGAAAGCGCAGAACTGTCTGTCGAATCGAATATCCGCCCCCTCACGATACGCTGGGCACAAACGAATTCCACACAACCGGAAAACAGCACGACAGATAAAAGAAAAACCCTCATGGCAGGTCGTTTCGTAAGTAACGACCTGCCATGAGGGTTATTGCCTTCGGAAGAAAAATATTACTTTTCCGCTCCCCGGTCGAGCACGTCGATCTGCAGTTTGGCATAGGCGCGGCCCGTTTTCTCGCGGGCTTCTTCGACCGATCCGGCCCGGGCCAGCAACACGGCCATACGGCGGTGGCCCTGCACTTCGGGCTTACCGAAAATACGCATCTGCGTATCGGGTTCCGACAGTACGTTTTCGAGGTTGCCGAATACGACGCGGTCGGTATCGCCTTCCACGACCACGGCGCGGGAGGCCGAGGGACCGTGGAACGCGATGTTCGGAATGGGCAGTCCGAGGATCGCCCGCACGTGCAGCGCGAATTCGGACAGGTCCTGCGAAATCATCGTTACCATACCCGTGTCGTGCGGACGGGGCGACACCTCGCTGAAGATGACCTTATCGCCCTTGATGAAGAGTTCCACGCCGAAAAGGCCCCATCCGCCCAGCGCGTCGGTCACGCGGCGGGCGATGTCCTCGGCCTGCCGGCGCACTTCGGGCGTCATGGGCTGCGGCTGCCACGACTCGCGGTAGTCGCCGTCCTGCTGGTAATGGCCGATAGGCTCGACGAAAGAAGTGCCCCCGCAGTGACGGACCGTAAGCAGCGTGATCTCGTAGTCGAAATCGACGAATCCTTCGACGATGACCCGGCCGGCACCGGCCCGGCCCCCGCTCTGCGAATTCTCCCATGCCCGGTCGATGTCCGCGGCGCTGCGCACGACGCTCTGTCCGTGGCCCGACGAACTCATAATGGGTTTGACCACGCAGGGCATGCCGATGACTCCGATCGCTTCGGCGAACTCCTCGCGCGTGGAAGCGAAACGGTATTCGGAAGTGGGGATACCCAGCTCTTCGGCCACCAGACGGCGGATGCCCTCGCGGTTCATCGTCAGTTTCGTGGCCTTGGCCGTAGGCACGACGTTATATCCTTCGCCTTCCAGCTCGAGCAGCGTGTCGGTGGCGATGGCCTCGATTTCGGGGATGATATAGTCCGGCTTTTCGGACTCGATGATCGCCCGGAGCCGCGCTCCGTCCAGCATCGAGACGACATACGACTTGTGGGCCACCTGCATGGCCGGCGCATTTTCGTACCGATCCAGCGCGATGACCTGCACGCCGTAGCGTTGCAGCTCGATGGCCACTTCCTTACCCAGTTCTCCCGATCCGCACAGCAGGGCCTTCTTGCCCACCGGCGACAGCGTGGTTCCTATTTTTACCATTTC